>JARRRJ010000308.1:0-3786 GCA_037380865.1 Sedimentisphaerales bacterium | reverse complement strand
GTTCTGTCGGCTTTGCTCAGGGGCGCTTGGGGGAATGACGCGGATTGCGGGATTGGAATTTTGTTCATTCGTTTGCGGCGGATGAATCCGGCGGTAAAGTGCGGCAGGCCGGCTTCGGACGTCACTTGCTTTTAGGTTTGACAAAGTCATATTTTTGATATATGCTTGTTGAATTCAGCCGGGTATTGCTTATAATACCGGGCGACTAATTTGATATATGAACCTGAGAATTTGAGAATACTTGACAATCAGTTAAAGGATATATTCATGGGAAGACGAAGAGACAGGCTTGACAAGAGAAGAGCGAAACAGGTTGCGACACGCAGAAAGAATGCTCCCCGCAAGGCTAAGGAACGGGCTCGCAAGGCGGCCAGAACTGCCCAGGCTCAGGATAACGAAGAATAAGACCAGTTAGACACCAGGAACGAGGGGACAGGAAAGATATTCTCGAACTGAATAGATTCATCTTTTCCATAGTGAACTGATTTTCAAGATTTTCCGTCCCGGTTATTAATGTGGGCGACCATGTGCGGAAATTAACGAACATGCACATAGTGCAAGCCTGCGCTCACTGAGATATACTCGCGTGAGATGGACCAGTTTAACTGTGCTTTCTTAAGCTTTTTCCTGTGCTCGATTGTGTATTTTCCTTATAATTCAGTTTGCAGTGAAGATGTAGAGTAGAATTTATCCGTTTAGAGAACAGCGTTTTGGCTTGTGTTTGAAGAAGACTTCGTTATGGACAGACAACGATTCGTAAGAATTTTATGGCTCGTCGTGGGAATTGTCGTCGCGGTCCTCATATTCGTATCTCTCATATCAGGATTTCTTGAAAAATGGCTCTGGATGAACCAGTTGGGTTACAGCTCCATTTTCTGGCGCATCGCATGGATCAAGTGGATACTTTTTGCAGTCTCTTTTGTGTGCGTGTATTTCTACCTGTGGATTAATTTCCGAATAGTAAAGACCGGGCCCGCCGGGCCCTATTTGCAGACGCTGACATTTGTCAGGCGGGTCGGAAAAGCGGAAACGATAAATGTGCGTCACGTCGCCAACAAGGTCTGGGAGGCAGCCTATATCGGCATGTCCCTGTTCATAGCGATCATGTTTGCCTTGTCTTTCTTTCCGCAATGGGACAAGTATCTGCGATTTCGCTGGGGCCAATCCACGGGGGTTGTCGAGCCAATCTACAATATTGACACAGGCTTTTATATTTTTCAGCTTCCGTTTTACAAACTCATACAGGAGAGCCTGTTGGTTCTTGCTTTTCTGACTATCGCACTCATCACGGCATCTTACGCCTGGAGGGGAGGTTTTCGAATCAACGAAAATCGCTCGGTCCAGGTCGAGCGTCGTGCGATTGCGCATCTCTCCATACTCGTCGCCATCTTTTTCGGTATATGGGCATGGGGTTACTACCTTGATCGCTACGAACTGATGTATTCGAGACAGGGAGTAGTCTACGGCGTGGGATACACTGCCTATCACATGACGCGAGTCAGTCTGTGGATAATGTTCTTCGCTTCTATCGGCCTGGCAATAGCTACACTTGTCAACGTGTTCCTGCGCAGGTTCATAACTCTTGTGAGCATAGTGGCGGGGTATTTCATACTCTATTTCATCGTCCTGATTATACTGCCTGCCGTCATTCAGGCATACTGGGTCGTGCCAAGTGAGCTTGAGCGTGAGTCGTCTTACCTGGCAAATAATATCGACCTGACGCGAAAAGCTTTCAAGCTCGACATGATCGAGGAGAAAAGCTATCCTGCGCTGACTGACCTGACTTTGAGCGAAGTCCAGAACGACAAAGATACGATAGATAATATACGCCTGTGGGACTGGAGGCCGCTCTTGCAGACTTATCGCCAGACACAGGAAATACGGCTTTATTACGAATTTTACGACGTGGATGTAGGAAGGTATCATTTGGCAGACGGATACCACCAGGTGATGCTCTCTGCACGCGAGCTGGCGCCGTCTCTGCCTCCCAAAGCGCAAACCTGGGTGAATGAGCGGCTGCAGTTTACACATGGTTACGGCCTTGTTATGAACTTCGTTTCGAAGCAGACAGGCGGAGGCTTTCCTGAATATGTAATTGAGAACATTCCACCGGTAACATCCGAAGGTCTCGATGTCAACCAGCCTGCTGTTTACTACGGGGAGAAGATGCCCGGCTATCGAATTGTGACAACCAAGATAAAGGAATTCGACTATCCCAAAGGCAACGAGAATGTTTATACGAGCTACAGCGGCAAGGGTGGAATCTCCCTCCGCGGCTTCTGGAAGAGACTGCTTTTCGCATGGACCCAGGGTGACATAAATATCCTGATTACATCTTATCTGACGCCGGAAAGCCGGATACAGATATGGAGAAGAGTTCGCGAACGTGTCAATCAAATCGCACCTTTCCTTGAGCTTGATTATGACCCATACCTCGTTCTCAGTGACGGCAAACTCTACTGGGTTCAGGATGCCTATACTGTTTCGGACCAGTATCCCTACTCCGAGCCTTATGCTTCAGACTTTGGCCAGCTCAATTACATTCGCAATTCTGTAAAAGCGATTGTCGATATTTACGATGGTTCTGTGAGTTTCTATGTGATGGACCCGAACGATCCCGTGTTAAAAGTCTATCGCAGCTCGTGGCCCGGCGCGTTTAAGGACCTTGGCGAAATGTCACCTGATTTGAAAAAACATCTTCGTTATCCCCAGGGCTTATTCGATATCCAGGCGGATGTATACAGGAGCTATCACATGACTGACGTTCAGGTCTTCTACAACCAGGAGGACCTGTGGACTTTCCCCCAGGAAAAATACGCGGGCACGCCTGTCAGGCTGATGCCTTATTATATCCTGATGCGCCTGCCGGGCACGGAGATTTTAGAGTATTTACTCATGACGCCTTTCACACCTCAGAGCAGGGACAACATGGTTTCGTGGATGGCCGCAAAGTGTGATTTTCCCGAGTACGGTCACATCCTGGTTTATCAGCTCCCGAAAGAAAAACTCACACTCGGGCCGATACAAATCGAAGCAATGATTGACCAGAATCCCCTGATTTCCGAACAGTTGTCATTGTGGGACCAGCGAGGCTCGCGAGTCATTCGAGGCAACCTGGTCGTCATTCCGATAGACAATTCATTCCTCTACGTCGAGCCTGTTTACCTGACTGCAGAAGGTACTGATATACCGCAGCTCAAGCGTGTTATCGTAATTGCGGGCGACAATGTAGCGATGGAATCCACATTGGGTGAAGCCATCGCGGCAGTCTTCGGCCAAACGCCTCAAAAAGAAGTTGCCATCCCAACGCCGGCTGTAGAGAATAATACGCTCGTACAGGCCCGCGATGCGCTTGACAAAGCGCAGCAAGCGCTCGAAAAAGGGCAATGGCAAGAGTTCGGAAAGGCTATGGATGAGCTCCAGAAAATTTTAAGCGGCCGGCAATAGTACTGAAAAGCTCTCCGAAAGCTGCTCTCCAGAAGCTGCTTTGCTTGTTTCAATCCTCGCTATCCTGTAGTATAATGAACTCCGAAAGTAACTTGACGTAGTCATAGACTGAATATGTATCGGAATAGTAGTTGATTATGCAGAAAAAATGCCTTAAAGACACGTTAGAATACAAATCAGTTTTCTCTGTAATTGTGGAATTGACCAGCGGCCCGGATTTCAGTTTTGTACCTATCGACGGATTTCTCGAATCATACCAGAACGCAAAAACCGATTTCATGCCTGAAGGTTTTGAGTTCGTCGGCATTACAAGCACCGACAATTCAGGGGGAACACCGA
>JARRRJ010000307.1:0-3786 GCA_037380865.1 Sedimentisphaerales bacterium | reverse complement strand
GACATTTCCGAAAAAAGGAGACCGCAGGACGGTGCGTTTATAGCGAAGAAAGACAATAGAACTTCCTCCTTCAGAGTCGCCAGCGCAGGTGTCGTCAATGGAGAAAAGCTGTCGATAAGGATACTGAACCAGGACGCGGCGACTTCGACTCTGAGGGATATCGGCCTTACGAAGAATCAGTATTCTATTATTTCTGAAGCCATAAGAAAGCATACTGGCATGATACTATTATGCGGCCCGACAGGAAGCGGCAAGACAACGACTTTATACGCGATGCTAAACGAAATTGATCGAACCACGCGCAATGTAATCACAGTTGAAGACCCGATAGAAGCAGTTCTAGCGTCTGCCAGCCAGATTGAAATCAATCCCAAAGCTGATATAACTTTCGCGAAGTCTTTGCGAAGCATCTTAAGGCAGGATCCCGATGTAATTTGTGTCGGAGAGATACGCGACGAGGAGACAGCTGAAATTGCTCTGCGTGCGGCACAAACGGGTCATCTTGTGATGGCGACGTTACATTGCGACAGTAATAAAACTGCACTTATCAGGCTGCTTGACTTGGGAATTTCACCTCTTTTGTTGTCATCGGGATTGAATCTTCTGTGTTCACAGAGATTGTTGCGCAAACTATGCAAACACTGCAGAAAACCAGCACAGCTAAATGAGCACTTGATTCGGGAGTTTAAGAAAATTGGCTTGCCTCATACGAAAACCTTCACTTCGGCAGGATGCAGACATTGTTACGGAACAGGTTATTACGGCCGAACAGCAGTGTGTGACATTATGACCATAACAGACGAGTTAAAAAATGAAATCAGGAAAATAGAAGTCGTGTCCGACTCGAACATCGAGGACAGAATACAAATCAGGTCGAAAATGAGAAAAGAAGCGTTAAAAAAAGTAGCGGTTGGAATAACGAGTCTCCAGGAAATCAAGAGAGTTATTGGGTAGCACTATGGTGTTTTGGGCAGGAGTATTATTCGGCGGTTTCTTTACATGGTTGGCTGTTAAAACAGGTTTCTATGAAACACTCGTTCTGCTTTTTAATGTCGTGATATCCGTTTACGTTTCTATTTTTATGACGCCCGTAATCACGACTTATATTCCCGGCGCAGACGCCACTTCTTTCTATAACTCTTTCGCGCTGGCAGCTTCGGCAATCGGAACATTCCTGATTTTATACGCGATATCATATATATTCTTAACGGGTCAGTTTAAGGTTACGTTCCACAAGATATTTGAAATTCTGTTTTCAGGTTTTCTCGGATTCCTTGTCGGTTTTCTTGTTTTCAGCTTCGCCGCTCTCGTAGTGACTGTCACGCCATTGTCTCGAAACAGCATTATCAGCAAAGCAGGTTTCAATAAAGAATCTCAGCAGGCCAATATTTCATATATTTGCTGGTGGTGCGATTTGGTTAATAAGGCAGCGTCTTCAGATGAGAAAATAACAACCCAATCCCTTATCGACGAATTAACAAAAAGCGCCGAAGCAGAACAAACTGACGACGAATCGGCAGGCGAAGATCCGAACGCACCCGCTGAGTCGACAAAAGCAACTGACTTGATTGATTCAGACTCTTATTGCATCGGGCATATTCCCGACGCGCACTGGGCCTGAGACGGACCATTAAAGCACGACTCACAGGAAGGTACCGAAGACTTGCTTTGGCCCACAGCAAAACCGGAAAGCATTTTCTGCAAGCTGGAACTGCCGCACTTGCTGCACTTATGGTTCTGCGGGCCTTTGCTCTTCTCTAAAAACTCATTCACCATTCCACAATCATTACATTTATATTCGAATATTGGCACTTTCTTACCTCATTATATATTTTCACCTGGATTGTTATTATTAATCCCGAAAAAATTGAAAAATTCTTATTTCTAATATCTAAACTCTATACAAATTAAAAGCAAAAATATCAAATGTTTTAAACATTTATACTTTGGTAATTTGATTTTATTTAGTGTTTCCCCGCTACGGCAACGGCCTACGCCGTGAAGAGAGGGTTTAGAATTTAGTTCTTTATCAGCTTTTAGCCTGGTCGAGGATGAGATCTTTTACTTTTCGGCTTGGTAAGTTCAAAGCTCCGTATGCGGCCGCCGCGGCACTGCGAAGATTTGGATCCGTCTGGTCAGAACTCAAAAGCTCATACACCCTGTTAATCATATCGTCGCTTAACATGCACGTATTCAGCTTCGCGGATATCGCAAGCGAATTGAAAGCTGATATCCTCACATCGAGATCGTCGCTCGCATTAAGAGCCATCGTTACAATCGCAGTCTGGGCTGTCGGGCTTTGCAGGTACGCCAGTGTATGCCCGGCCAGGATCCTGATTTGTTTGCGCTCGTCACGGCTCGCATTTATAAGAGCCTCTTCGGCCTGAGACAAATCTATCACAGGATTTCTCGACTGCGCGAGTGAGAGCATAACAGTCGCAGCCTGAAGTGCATAGCTATCTGCGAGATCTTCGTTCCAGACAGAAGCATCTTCCACAGTAGGCTGCGCGTTCGAAGCCAGTGCCTGAGCCAGGTTCGTAACAACCAGTTTGCTTTCGACGAACTTTTCCTGCGGCCCTGCCGAGGCGATTGCAATTGCGGCGCTGTATCTTACCTGTCTGTCCTTAAACGAAAGTGCTTCGACGAGCGGCTGTTGTGTTCCGAGCCTGTAAAACAGCGATTTCTCGCCGGCTGTATTGCGCAGCGCTTCAATTACGCCAAGCGCGACAAAAGTATTTCCATCCCTGACTGCACGTGCGAGCGCCTGGTGAAGATACTCGACTCCGGCTGTAGTTGCATAAACAAGTGCGTTGGCGTGGTTCTGACCGAAGTATTCCGGCATAGCTCCAACGCCCGCGGATTCAGCTTTGAAATAGGCGGCGAGCCAAAGGCCGATTGCTTTGCCAAAACTCTCGTCAGCTTTGAGCGCCCACTCGCAGGCTCGCATGGACATAAGCTCGTTGAAGTAAGCCTTGTTGACTGCTTCCCGCGTAAGCTTCTGTTCCCGGGCATCCCAGAACCAGATATTCGCGGTAGGAGCATCCTCTGCGGGAGTCAGTGATTCCGCGTGATAATAATAATTCTCGGCAAGCTGATAAAACAACTGTGCCGCGGGGATAGTCAAAGCTCCTGGATCGATCTGCATAATGCTTGACTGCGCAGATTGACGTAAATCGCTGGATTGCACGTTTTCGATTACATATTTCAGGTACGGCAACGACTGCGGATAACGAATTCCGCCCATCGCCTTAATAATTTCCGACTTGACAGCATCGTTGCTTGTCTGTAGGCCCGCCGCAAGAGGCCGGATGGCATCCCGCCCGATTTGAGGCAGAGCACCTGCGATATTCACAAACTCATCTTGTCGTGAGGGATCCGAAAGTGCATCGAGCATAAACGGAATAGCATATTCACCTGCGTTTCTCAAACGCGTCACAGCATTGAGTCTTCCGCGAGGTGTATCGCTATTGAGCCTTTTCACTTCCTCGAAAATGACGTTGGGATTGGACCGGCGAGCATAACCGCCCTTCTCGATAAGTTTGAGGAGCTGTTCTGATAAATCAGCAAGCTCTGGATCGTATTTGTTAGTGGAGGCACTCACCAAAATTTGATAGCCTGTGGGATTATTCTGGGATAGCGTAAACAACTCGACTGTGTTGGGATCGTTATCCAGAATTGCATGAGCGTATCCTTTGGCCAGCTCTAAGTTGTTTATTAGTCTGTAATGCAGAAAATCATTCCAGTTCTCCTCGAGACTCTGCTTCTGGTTTTCCTGACAAATTCCGG
>JARRRJ010000306.1:0-7432 GCA_037380865.1 Sedimentisphaerales bacterium | reverse complement strand
CTGAAACCGCGAAAATTGCAATAGAAGCAGGTGTAACGGGCCATCTTCTTATGAGCACAATGCACAGCGGCACACCCGCTGGCGCTTTCTTACGACTTCTCGAGATGGGAATCGAACCGTACCAGGTTACTTCGAGTGTCTCAGCCGTCTTAAATCAAAGACTTGTTAGAAAACTCTGTGAAAAATGTAAGAAAAAATCAGAAAAGGACGACTCTTTTGAACCGGCAGGTTGTGAAGAGTGTTTTAATACAGGTTATAAAGGAAGAATCTTAATTGCGGAAATGGTTAGGTTGGACAGCGAACTTCGAAAAGCAATTTTAGCAAAAGCAGACATAGACCAGCTCGAACAAATTCTGAAGGAAAGGGACCACACGAATATGGTTTCAGATGGCAAACGCTTAATTAACGAAGGTTTGACAACTAAAGAGGAACTGACAAAAGTCTGTGGATTAATATCTTAAAAGAAGATTACAGTGTATACTATGATAAGATTCGACGGGAAGAAAGTAGAAAATATTGCATATATTATCAAGTCCGTAATCTTACTAAACGCAGCGATCCTTTTTTGTGTAAATGGCTGCTCAAAGCCAGCAATTGCAGAACAGCAAAAACTCACGATTCCGGAAAAGTGGCAATCTTCCATGTCAGTAGGTGATTTAATAATAGACTGTAACGCCTTTTACAGCGTTCCATGGGAGCTCGGTCTTTTTCCTGCAGTTCGGATTCATCTTCCAGTAGAAAACCTGACCTCGAAGACATTACAATTCAACGTAAACTACAGAACAGAAAGCAAAATCACAGGCTATCGCAATTCCGGAATGGGAGTTTGCTATACTTTGGCACCAAATGAAAAACGTCTTATAGATACAATCGCCCCTATCGCTTCAGTTGTCAGACCTATCAGATTTAAGTTTAGAATGAGCGAACCTTTCTTCGATAAGGATGAAGAGTCATCGACTCAGACAGTATTGGAAATAGATCCTTTTAAGACAAACAAAGCTCAACCTGTCAATCTCGAACTCAAGAAAGTGAAAAACACTTATTTTGACGTACAGAATGCCCAACTTTCATATTCATCGGAGCAGGGTAACGTTGTGATTTTTCAGGTTCAAAATCTCAGCAATAAAGACGTCGGCTTTGCTTGTTATGTCGCAGTCGATGATCCTGAGGAAAGTGATATTAAAGGCTCTGTCTTTGCAGGAGGTTTCTTCTCTAAGTCAATTGAAACTATACCGGCAGGGAGTAATAAGAAAATAACTATCCCTTACGATATTCCGCCTGTCGGTCCGAAACCTGTTCTCGTTTATACTGTTTTCAAACCGAATATTATGGAAAGCTTCTCGCGCGCGAACATGACAAGAAAAGGTGGGACATAACTCTTGCGGGTTACGGCTCATTTGATCTTATAGAGGCGCAAGAACAGGATTTGTGTTTAATTCCTGAATTTCTTCCGGTAGAGGAAAGAGCAAAACTCACACTTCAAAAAGAAACAAAACACTTTTTGTTCAGGTACAGACCTGATTCTTATGCCGAGCAAAATATTGAGAAAGCTATAAGTGACAGAGAAGCGGCTTACCAAAAGCTAAGTGAAGTTTTGAAAATGGAATTGCCTGAAATCGTTACTATCGACTTATACCCTGATATGGAAGCTAAAGGTCTCGGAAGCGGCACAACATGGACGCCTGCAAATACAAGAAATAACAAGCATATTTGTGAAGTATATAATGAAGGATATAAATGCGATTCGTATCATGAATTAGCTCATATATTTTCCTATCATTTTCCCGGTTTCAGCTCCAATAAAGGCGGCATAGTGGAATCCTTCGCCGCATATTTCGAACCTGAAAATATGAAAATAGAACCGACAAAGCGGTTACTAAGAGAGCAGTTAAAAGAAGGAAAATTGCCTTCTCTTGTTGAAGTCCTGCAATCTGAAAGCAGCAGCCAGGAGCTTGTTATATTAATTGATTTTCTGCTTAACAAAGATGTAGAGAAATTCAAGGAATTTTATGTGAATGTCACAAAATCACAGGAAAAGGCAAGTATTGAAAAGGCACTCAGACAAATATACGAAATTGAGCCGAAGGAACTTGAACAGCAATGGCACGAATATATAAATCAAGAAAACACAATTCTTTATATCAAAAAGCACTTCAATCATTTCCGAAAGATTTTCCACAGCAGCAATTCTCCGCCTGGCGAAAATTGCCTGACGACCTGGACCAGCTGCCTGTCCAGGAAATCGAATCGGCTCTGCAAAAGCTCGAATCCACAATAGATTTGCTGAATCGGGCGGCCAAATGCAAACAATGCAGCTGGCCATATATCAAGCCGGGACAGGTATCGCAGCAGGTAATGGATGATTTGACCATATTCAGAAATTTCTCATCAATACTGGAAGTTCAGGCAAAACTCCAGATTATACAGGGTCGCTATAGTCAGGCAATCGAGACTATTAAAACAAATCTAACAATGGCAAATCATCTCGGAGGAGCACCAACTCTTATTCAGGCAATGGTCGGAATAGCAATAGGAGAGTTTACCCTTAATAGAATTGATCAATTAATTCGGTCTGACAATGCACCTAACCTATATCAGGCATTAAAGGAGTTACCTCAGCCACTTGCAGATGTGAATAAAGCTATAAAAGTCGAAATAGATAATCTTGAAAATTACAATTTTCTTGTTCGAATTCAATCAAGAAAAATTCTTGAGCCCGCGCATGAGAGAGTTCGAAAGCAGATGAATCATCTGGATCGCAAAGTCACGGCACTGCAAATTATCGAGGCACTGCGTCTTTACGCTGGTTCACATGACGGCAAATTGCCTGAAAAACTGAGTGATGTCACTGATGTTAAAATACCTGACGATCCTGTAACTAAAAAACCATTTGCATACAAAAGTTCCGGTAACGAAGCTGTTCTTACAATAGAAGGAACAGAAAATTCTGATGGCAGAGATTCAGTACATTATGAACTCAAACTGAAGGAATAAAGGATACCATAAATCATGGCGACATTTCAATATAACGCTTTAACTCTGGACGGGCGAATGATGAAAGGCACTATCGAGGCAGGCTCGCATGATGAGGCCAACCAGTTGCTAAAGAAAATGCAGCTTACTGTAAATTCAATCGATAAAGCCAAAACAGAGAAAACAAAAACTTCAATCGGAAGAAACGAATTTCTCCTTTTCAATCAGCAGCTTGCCTCTATTACAAAAGCAGGTATTCCCCTGGAAAAAGGTCTTCGTGAGCTTGCACATGACGTCAGCTCACGTTCTATGCGTAGATTGATAAATGACATTGCCAGTGAGCTCGAAGCGGGTGTCAGTATTGAGCAGGCTTTTGAAAAAAGACAGAAGCGCTTCCCCCCGCTTTACGGGAAGATACTGAAAGCCGGCGTCGAAACGGGACGGCTCAGTGAAATGCTGACAAGCCTTAACAGGCATCTCGAGATAGCAAATCAAACGCGAAGAATAATATTCGAAGCGATGAGCTACCCGACAATAATCTTTATTCTTGCTGCAGTTATTATCACTGGAATGTTCACTTTCATAATCCCGCAATTTGCAGTAGCAATCGGCGAGATGACCCAATATGGAAGATTGATTCTGCAAAATGATACCGAAATTGTTTCTTTATTCGATTCAATTGGGCGCTCAGCGTAACGAGCTTCAGGACAACCTTTACAGTCTTGGCCAGATGTATACTGAGCAGGCCGCACACGGCCAGTCAAAATTGCAGGCGGTACTGCTCCCTGTAATGCTGATTTGCACAGGCGGTTTCATTGCTCTTACTATACTTGCGATATTTGCGCCGATAATTAGTATTGTTACTTCTTTATCTTCGAGTGCTTAGAAAATGATGTTGGCGACAGCTTTAATTGCATTTCTTATTTATGTATATCTGGGCCTTAAAAAGCCGGGTATTGCATTAGTTACTTCCCCCTTTGTTTGCGCCGTGATTTTCCTGCTCGGCGAGATGGAAGAAAGCGAGATACTTGTATTCAGCTCGCCAATTATATTGCTTGCGACACTTGCAGCTATTCTGTATTCAAAATTCGATCCCGCGAAAGAAGACTGGCCTCGCAAAATGGCAAAGTATTTTCTTTCGGTTCTGCTATTAATCCTGACAGGTGTTTGCCTGGCGATTCTCTTAGGTCCATTCAGCACTTTTATAATTTTCTTCCTTGTCGTCATCTCAGGTTCGGCAATAATCTATGGACTTACGTCGAGATATGCGACTGCTTCTTTCGTACTTTCGACAATAGGCGCCAGTATAAGGCAGAATCTCCCTTTGCCTATGGCTCTGGAATCTGCTTCAACCGGGTATGCAGACGGCAGAATAAAGATTCTTCAGAGAATTAAACACTGGCTTGTGCAGGGATATTCCTTGAGTGAAGCGATCAGAAGGGGCTATCCCGGCTGTCCCGGTCATGCGCTTGCAATGTTAGCCGTAGCGGAAAGAATCGATCAGGTTCCCCAGGCGATCCAGATGATTGAATACGACCTTGCGGCAAAGATACAGGATAAAAACAGGCTCAAACCAATACACCCGTTTTACCCGATAATAGTTTTGACTTTTTTGTTCTTTATAGTCTGGGGTTTTTTCCTGTTCGTAATTCCGCAATTTTCCGCGGCTATATCAGAAATGTCAGTAGGCGCGAGCCTGCCGCCCGTCACAACCTATGTTTTGGAAATTGCTCGTTTCATGGCACAATATTTCGGAGCTGTCTTTCTATTCTTGTTCGCGGGAATATTTCTTATCGTAATTCCTTTTTCAATTTACGTTAGGTTCAGGCCGCGCAGACCTGAAGATCCGTATCTTTTTTCTTCTATGGGAGACCGAATTAAATGGCATTTGCCGATCCTGCACTGGTTCGAAAATAACTATTCGATGGTACAGGCAATCGAGATGCTGCGTCTTTCACTTAATGCCGGCTGCCCTGTAAACGACGCAATCGCAAATACAATCGATCTGGATGTAAACTGCTGTTTCAGAGACAGGCTCAATGACTGGCTTGAAAAAGTGGAAAACGGCTGCAATATCTCTGAATCCGCGGAACAGAGCAAGTTGGGCTCAGCACTGGCCTGGGCTTTTGATGAAAAAGTCAACCAGGGCAACACGATAAATATTCTTGCAGCTCTCGAGTCATTTTATCGTACCAACTACAGCTACCGAGTCAATCTCGCAAGATTCATCTTCTGGCCTTGCGTCGTGCTGTCTATCGGCGTCACTGTTGGCATTATCGCAGTGGCACTTTTTTACCCTGGTATCGAAATGATTAATAATCTAACGAATATGATTTCTCCCTGAAATTCTGTGATTATATAGGCTTATGATATATGACTTTTCATTCTTTTACCTATGCTGAGTGTAGAATGCTTGGAAAAAATAAAAAACGAAACGGATTTTTTATAGTAGAGATTATGGTCTCACTGGCGCTTCTGGGCATGCTAATTGCCGGGTTGACGATATCCATGCACGGACTTGCAAAGTTCAATCTATATCAGCTTGTGAGACAGCGCTGCGTTGCAGCCGCCCAGGCTCAGTTAGACAGCATATCTTCGACAGGAAAGACTATTTCAGATGAAGAAATCAAAAGACTTTGGCCCAAAATAGAAATGTCTGTCGAGCAAAAGGACGGCACAGGACAATGGGAGGGACTAACACTATTTACAATCAAAACAAGAGGAATGAGCT
The DNA here is from genome assembly GCA_037380865.1 of Sedimentisphaerales bacterium. Taxonomy (GTDB): domain Bacteria; phylum Planctomycetota; class Phycisphaerae; order Sedimentisphaerales; family Anaerobacaceae; genus JAFGPS01. The sequence continues at coordinate 1,728 of JARRRJ010000306.1, read as the reverse complement.
ACAATACGCCAGTAAAAGTTGAGCTTTCAAGATACATTCGAATTCAAGAACCTATAAAAGAACTGGAGCAGTCAAAATGAAAAAAGGCTCGATGCTTATAGAGACTTTGGTAGTGATATTAATCATTCCGCTGCTGATGATTTTTCTAGCAAGGTTATTCAATACTCTGTTAACAGAGACACCACGCCTGTGGGATGACGTTCAGCAGAACACGATAATGCTCAATATGTTTTCGCAAATGCAGCAGGATATAGACAAAGCCAGGGATTTCCCTGAATCACAGAATGACTTCACTTCGAACGATAAACTGCTTTTAATAGAGCAGTCAGATGCACTGATTGGCTACGAATTTGACGGTAAGCAGGTAGTCAGGAAAACTTTGGACAGCAGACAAGTGAGCTACTCCGACTCGACAAAATGGCTCTTACCTGATGCTAAAATCGAATGGATTGTTCTCAGGAAAAATGGTAAAGGTTACGCAGTAGAAATTCGAAATCGTATCGAATACCAGAAAGGTAAAAGAACCGAAAATAAAATGGCCAATTCTCATCTATTCTTTGCAGGTGCATTGTGAAAACAAGCGAAATGAAAATGGAAACAATAAGAATAAAAGGTACTATTCTTGTGCTCGTGATAAGTGTGATGGCATTAATAAGTGTCGTACTGCTATTTCTATCAAGCGCATCAAGTACGATGACGTTTCAGGCAAACCAGGTTTATCTCCAGGCTTGTGAGAGGAACCTGATCAGCAGCGGGCTGAACTGGGCGAAAACAAATGTGCCAAACAGCGTTTCGCATACTAACGAGCTATTACGCTTAGACGTCTCGGAAATGAATATCCTGAACTCAAGCCTGGATGTAAAATTCCTCAACCTGGAAGATAAACAATGTGAAGTTCAAATCGAAACGTCCTGCGGCCGCTCAAGACTGAACATTACAAGCAGCGAAACTTACATAATCGAATAGAGGGAATGTTTTCGAATTCGGAAGACTGGTCCTTTCACTTTTCATCGAACCACCTGTTGTGACTTGTTCGATACGAGTCAATCCATAGAAATGGCAGAGTTGAAAAACGTCCGAGTGACAAGTAAAGACCACCCAGTTTAAGTGAAAACATACCCAAAATCGAACGCTGAGGTTTGCGATTTTTGACATCGTTTGACATTTTCTCGAAAATCAAAGGATTCCAGAAGAATGTGCCGTTGATTAGGCTAAGACCGCAGTCTCGATACAATGCAAGCGAGCCGCTGTATTTGCGATTGATTTTAAGATGAGTCGGATTAGCTGGATGAATCATATAAAAAGGCGCATGAGCGATTAATATTCCCCCGGGATGAATAAAATCCACAAGCTGCCTCAAAAAACCTGGGACGTCTTTGATGTGTTCGAGCACATCGAGACAAACGACAGCGTCGAAATAGTTCTCCCTTATCTGCTCTGTTACGGAAGCAATTTTTATATCAGCATCAGCGAGCGAAAACAGTTTGCTCGCAAAGCGATGCGAAAAGCCCGGAACTTCATAGTATGTCACCTTGTGGCCATTCTGTGCAAAGTAGAATGAATCAAAACCCAATCCATCACCGACACAAAGAACGTTTTGGCTGCTTCCTTTATATTCAGCCAGATACTTCGCGATATAGCTTCTCATGCGGCGTTTGATACTGTTGCGATTCCATAACACCAATTCGTAAAGAAATGCATCTGTTCGTTCATAGAATCTGACAAGCT
>JARRRJ010000305.1:0-5494 GCA_037380865.1 Sedimentisphaerales bacterium | reverse complement strand
GACCTGATCGAGTCGGCACCCTTAACATACGCAAATGCCGCTACGTTATCGTTCTGCGTCTGTGCGCCAAAACTTTCAAGGTCTTTGGCTTGTGTCAGCAGGAGATATGACATGTCGCCGCTCCGCTGGCTGACAATTTGCGCCTTCATCCCGGTTATACTGTCCATCATATTTGTAAATTGTATGTGCTCACCCGACTGGACTTTCTTCGAGTGAAATCTCCACGCCAGGAAGCCTGCAAATATGGCTATCGCCGCTGCTAAAACGATTAGTGTAACGAGATTCTCTTTGAACCACTCGGGCAGATTGGCCAGCCAGTCTGCCAGTTCGTTGCTTTTCAATTCGTGTCTATGCTCTGATTTCATTTATTTTGCACACCTAACATCAATTTCGGTTAATAATAACGAACTTTTAATTAATTCTACCATAGAATAACTATAAATCCATGGCCATAAACGGTGGATTTTAACAGGATTTCTTTTATCTTGCAATAGCCATATATGCCGATTACAATTTTATACACTATAATTATCCTGGTTTCAAATGGTTATTTCATTGAGCCGAAGCCCTCGAAAGGATCGAAATTTTGAAAAATTCGTTAAAATCTTTGTTTTTGTGCACGCTTTTGCCAATTCTTCTTGCAGGTCCGATATTCGCCGCAACTGACCAGGTTTCTTCAGATCCAAATACGTCAGTTATACCAAAAGGCCTGGAGAATATATGGGATTCATCAAAATATGTCAGCCTGGATGAGATCAAGCCCGGCATGGAAGCATACTGCCTGACAGAATACGGCCCAGCGGGCATCGAAAAATTCAGCCTGGATGTTATCGATATCGTACGCGATATCGAAGTGGGCAGGAGTTTAATTATTGTAAAGGGCACAGACGAACGGTTCATTCGCACGGGACCTGTAGCAGGCATCAGCGGCTCGCCCGTTTATATCGAGGGAAGACTGGCCGGTGCACTTGCAATTTCGTGGACGTACAGCACTGAGCCACTGTATGGAGCCACGCCAATCGAGGATATGCTGGGACTCGACCAGGGCAGGCAGAATACCTCAACCAGGCAGGCTGTTCTGAATCTCGATTTCAGCAAACCGATAGATTTTGCCCAAGTGAACAATAATTACAGGAAAAATCTCGTCAAATTAAGCCAAACATCTTCGGGTTTGAATCCCTTGCCATGTCCGCTGATATCGGAACAGCTCAAGTCAATCGCGGAGCCTTTGGGATTCATGGTTGTTTCAGGCGGCGCAAGCGGCGCAGAGACAACTGATAATGAGAATATTAAACTGCAGCCGGGAGCTTGTCTCGGAGTGCCGTTAGTCAGCGGTGACATCAAGCTTTCCACGATGGGCACAGTTACAGAGGTGATTGGCGATAAGGTTTACGGATTCGGGCATAATCTTCTCGGTTATGGTCAGATAGATTTGCCTATGGCGACAGGCAAAGTACATACTGTTGTCTCGAATCTCTCCAGCTCATTCAAGATGGCTACTGTTCTGGATACAGTGGGCTCGCTGACTACAGATAAATCAACCGGCGTTATCGGCCATATTGGCGCAATAGCAAAAACAATTCCACTGACGATCAACGTAGATAATTCCAACGACACTCAGGCGAGAACATATCATTGCAGGCTGGCTGATAACGAGCTTATCACGCCGACATATTTGCAGATGGCTCTCAGGGGAGCCGCAACTCAGTCGAGTGACCTGCCGCCTGAGCATACAGTAGAATACAAGTTCAATATAGGCATAGAAGGCGGCGACGTTATTTCCTGTGAGAATACTTCGTCAGGCTCGGGACTGAATGATGTGCTCAGTGAATGTGTCGCGGTAGTGACTCTCCTCATGGACAATCCTTTTAAGAAACTTAACATTACTTCCATCGACTGCGACATAAGCATCAGGGAGAAGGATATCAGTTCGAACATCTGGGCGGTGGACCTCTCAAGCTCGAAAGTCAGGCCCGGTGAAACACTCGATGTAGGAGTAATTACCGAGTCTTACCTCGGCGGAAAGAAAAAATATCATCAAAGCGTTAAGATTCCTGAGGATTTGAAACCGGGTACCTACGACCTGCTCATAACAGGCTCAAGGGGATACGAGCAGTTTCTCGCTAAAGCAGCTCCGTACAGATTTGTGGCGCAGAGCATTCCTGATTTAATCGAAGCTCTTCATAACGCACTCGATATTACCAGGGACAGATTATATTTCGTTCTTGTTCTGCCGGCAGGAGGGATCACTCTCGAAAAGGCTGAGCTGCCCGACCTGCCTGCAACCAAGACAATAATCCTTCAGGACAAGAAAAGAGGTCTAAGTATAAGACCATATCAGCATTGGGAGGAACGGAGCATTAATACTGGTGACATCATCACCGATCAAAAAGTAATGAAAATAACTGTCGAACAGTAGAATCGAACATCTATATATTTAAATCACAGGAACAGAATGAAAAAACACTATCTCGCAAATGCAAAAATAATTGTTATTGTACTGTGCGTGATGCTGAGCCAATATTCTTTTGGGGTAACCAGCAAGATCACACGTCACTCCACGAGCTCGGAATTGTTAAAAGGAAAGACTGAAAACACTATAATCAGCTCTCGCGGCACCATTCAGCTTGGCCTGGACGAAAAGAAAGTTATCACCGAGTTCGACGATTTTGCTGATGCATGGTCCATTAATACTATTGTCGTAAGCAGCGGCAACGTATATTTTGGAACAAGTCCGAACGGAAGCATTTATAAATACAGCCTGAACAAACTCACAAAATTGTATCCCCTCGAAGATTCGAGTGTTTCCGATAGCAAGTCCGACGAAGAACAAACAGGCGAAAATGTGGAAATAAAGGAACAGTTGACCAACGAGCATATTTTTGCGATGACAACTGACATATCAGGCAGACTGCTCGTTGGCATAAGCGGCAGGACTTGCAGGCTCTGCAGGTTCGAAGCAGATAAAATGGTGACTGTTTTCGAGCCAAACGATGCTAAATACATATACGCTATAACGCTCGACGGCGCGGGAAATATTTATTTAGGCACAGGCCCGGAGGGCAAAATTTACAAGCTTGATTCGATGGGTAAAAAAGCACAGTCTATCTATAGCGCACGTGACAAAAACATTCTGTCACTATTGGCCGGAGAGGATGGATTTCTCTATGCAGGAAGTGACGAGAGAGGATTGATCTACAAAATAAATCCGCGTAATCAGAAAGCAACTGTGCTTTACGACAGTGAGCAGCCCGAGATAGCATCGCTTCTGTTTATGTCTGAGACAGGTCAGGGTACGAATAGTAATTCCGACAACGTCTCAGACCTGTATGCGGCTGCGACTTCAGCGCAGGTCGTACAGACTCAAACTCGATTCGCCGCGTCTATACCCGAAGGTCCACCTTCAGGAAGGCCTGAGACTTCAGTAGATTCCGGCGACAAGGACGATAACGGAGATGAAGAGGAAAACAGCACGAGCCTGAACTCAGCTTCCGAAGGCGGGCGAAAACTTGAGATTGCAAATATAAAAGAATCCGAAGTACCGAAACCTACACAGGGAACACCTCCAATCGTAAGAGGAGCAAGACCCAGGACAGCAAGTAATATATATAAAATAAGCAAAGAGGGTTTTGTCACTGACATTTTCGGCGAGTCGGCTGTTTTCTTCTGCCTTGCACAAAAGGACAACAAGCTCCTCGTCGGAACGGGAAACAACGCACAGCTTTACAGTATCGACGCGTCACAGGAGCAGCAGTCTGTTATTTATGAAGACAAGAACGCGGCACAAATCACCGCAATTGCAGTTAACGGAGATGACATTTATCTCGGCACCGCAAATCCTGCCAGGCTAATCAGGTTAGGCTCAGGATTTGCTTCCGAAGGAACTTACATATCCGATTTGATAGATGCAGAACAGCCTGCTCAATGGGGAAAACTTCAGCTCGAAGCAGATATTCCGCCCGGATGCAAAGTCAAAGTCGCTTCGCGAAGTGGAAATGTAAAAGATGTCAACGACCCGACTTTTTCAGCGTGGACTGAGCCGATAGAAGTGACTGCGCCGGTACAGCTGCGCTGTCCGCAGGGAAGATTCTGCCAGTACAAGCTTTTTTTACAGAGCACGAACGGATCTGTCACTCCCCTCATAAGGGAAATTGCAGTCGCGAGCACGATTCCGAATCTTGCTCCGAAAGTCGAGTCTGTCACTGTCAGCAGAATCCAGACGCCAACCAAGCAAGGTGTTTTCAGAATCGCATTCAGAGCAACAGATGAGAATGAAGACAAGCTGATATACAAGATAGATTTCCGGAAAATCGGGCGAACCAGCTGGATCGAACTGACGGATGACCTCGAGACTTCCACCTTCGAGTGGGACGGTAAAACAGTCGAAGACGGCCGATATGAAGTCAGAGTCACCGCAAGCGACGAAAGAAGCAACACAACTTCGACAAAATTAATCGGAACCAGGGTCAGTGAGCAGGTTATTATCGACAATACGGGACCGACGGTCGAAAAAACCGGCGAAACTGACGCAACTGAAAATGGACGCCGGCTAAGAATTTTTGAGTTCGAGACAACAGATGAGCTCAGTGCGATTGACAAGCTCGAATATACGATCGACAGCAACGCAGACTGGATCAGCTCGGTACCCGATGACCTCGTATATGACACTAGGAAAGAGGATTTCACAATCTCTGTGGATTCGGCAAAATACCTGCCCGAAGGTAATCATGTTCTGACTGTCAAAGTCACTGACTCGGCGGGAAATACAACGTATAAAACCTTCGAAGTAGATGTGGATTAGCAGGAAGTATTACTTCCCCAAGGATTGATAAGGTTCCCTGTACGGCCAGCCGTATTTCTCGAACCTCCCGAATTCCTTCTCGGAATTATCGTCAGGATTGCTCTTGAGAGCTGAAAGCACTCTCTGTGCATGACCATCGACAAAAACAGCATTGCTATGCGAAGAAGAAAACCTGCGACTTGCTTCTTGTTATTTCAGTAGATGGGAGAATCCCCCTGTTTTCCAGTTTTCGCGATCCCAGGAAACCGTTCATACTGTAACCATACACGGGAACAACGTCTATCGCGGGATTATGCATCGGATGGTTTTGGCCCCAAAACATGGCCAGGCTTCTGAATTTCGGGCACAAGTGAGCCTTAGCATCCTTCAGGTACGTCCAAAACGGCCCGTCAGGCGGGTACGTTGGATCGTGCCATCTGCAATATTGATCATAACCGGGAACGGGATTTTCAGTCGACAGAAGTGATAACTCAGGGTTCGGGTAGTAATCGTCGTAGTCACTAAGGTATACTGCCTGTGCCAGGCCGTACTGCCGCAGATTCGACCTGCACACTATCTCATAAGTCTGATCTTTAGCCAACTGAACCGCCGGAAGCAATATCCCTATCAGCATCGCAGTAATGGCAATCACGACCAATAGTTCACTTAACGTAAAGCCCATACAACTCTTCATACGATTTCATTATACACCTT
>JARRRJ010000304.1:0-3838 GCA_037380865.1 Sedimentisphaerales bacterium | reverse complement strand
CACCCGGGCAATCCCCGCAAGGTCGAACAGAATCGCAGAGTGACGTTATCAAACCGAAGGAGCCTGTAGAAAAACAGCAGATTCCTTCCGGAAGTTCGACACCTAACGAAAGGGACGGTGACAACATCTCCACTCATTCGGAATCAAAACCGACGGACACTGCCTACAATTCCGAGGCTCTCAGCGAACAATCCAGTCAGCCCGGGGTTTTCGATTATGATAACGCAGAGGTCTTTAAGACAGAGAGATTCTATATTGTCGGCAAGAACCAGACTCTATCCGAGATTTCCCGCATTTATTATCACTCTGCGAATCAATGGCAGAGAATAGTTGATGCGAATCCCCAGATCCGGGACCCGAATAAAATTAAACCCGGTATGAAGTTGATCATACCGTGGGACGATGAGTAAGTCCTGTTACAGATAGTGACTCTCACAAACGGCTTGCCGCGTCAGAGTCAACGAGCCAGGTGACTTTATTGAGAACCGGCCAGAGGGTGTGAATGGGATAGCGCACTTCATCCGGCTCAGTTGTCATGACTTCCTTAAGTATCGCGGTTTTTTCTTTGCCGGAAACCAGTACGAGCAAACGTTTGGCGGCACACAAGACGGGATGAGTCAAGGTTATACGATTGAGCTTTTCATCCAGGACATATACAACGCATGCAAGGTCGTCGGTGTCGAAGGTCGCATAGGAGTTCGGGAAAAGCGAACCGGTATGCCCGTCGGGACCCATGCCGAGTATTATCAAGTCGAACTCCGGCTTTTTACCTTTCTCGAGTTTAAAAGTAACCTTGATAATTTCCTCGTATCTTTTTGCAGCGGTATTAAAATCAGAATATTCAGTCGGTATACGATGAATGTTTTCCTGCGGAACCGGGACTCTGCCCAAAAATGTATCTGCGGCCAGTTTGTAGTTGCTCTGCGGCGAGTCGGCAGGCACGTACCTCTCATCGACCCAGAATAGATGTATCTTGTCCCAGGGCAGCGCCAAAGACTGAAGCTCTGTTCCGAGCAGTTCGAAAAAATGTTTCGGGGTGTGTCCTCCTGATAGTGCGACGAAAAATAAGTCTTTTTTTGAAAGTACTTTTTCCACTTCAGAGACAAAGATATCTACGGTTCTCTTCGCCAGACTGTCAGGATCGGATAAAATTTCAATTTTGGGTTTGTATGTAGTAGCGTCCATCTCTATATTCTCCCAAATGCGGGTTATGGCTGCGGGCTCGCATGCGCGATTCGACGGCTGACGAATCTCACATGTCCGCCGAGTCTGAAATTCCCGACGTGTCGTGCAATCGCAACCTTTTTACCATTCTCCCTATATTATACGCTTATTGAGAGAGAATTGACCATGAAAACTTTTGAAAAAAGTCAAAAATTCGAGCAGATCGGGTATAGAAAAATACATAGCCGGCTTATTCGCTTTTTTATTTTTCAGCGGCGTAAGTTTCTTGATCCTCTGCCCAATCACCACCGAGGGCAAGGTGAAGATTGACACGTGAAGCCCATATCTGGCCCTGCAAAATGATTAATTGCTCCTCAGAAGCTCTGCTTCTGCGTTCCGATTCGAGTACAGTTAAAATTCCCTCCACGCCGTTCTCATAACGTTGTCTCGAAAGGTCCTCAGCAGCTTTGGCTTCTGTAAGCTGTACCTGGGCCTGCTCAAGCTGCTCAGAGAGCTTCTGCTCTGTAATCAGGGCATCTTCAACTTCTCTGATGGCATTCAATACCACTCCTGCATAATTGGCGGCAAGCTCTTCAGAGCGTGCTTCTGCAGCTTTGATCTGGGCTCTCAGTTGGCCGCCCCTGAATATCGGCTGAGCCAGACGCACTATCTGAGAGTACATCTCAGTATAGTCGTATTTGAAGATTTCCTCGATAGTATCTCCAGTGTAACCGAAGGTTCCTGTCAGGCCCATGTCCGGAAATAGTTGGGAAATGCTGACTCCGATACGTTCGTTAGCGGCTACGAGAGTGAATTCTGCTGCTTTAAGGTCGGGTCTTCGATCAAGCAGTGAGGCAGGCAGGCCAATCGGTATATTTTCCAGTTGCGGCATCGCTTCAAGTGTTTCAGGAAGGCTTTCCGACGTACCGGGTGTTCGTGCAAGCATCACATCGAGTGCATTGCGTGACGTAATCAATTGAAGCTCGATGGCAGGCTGTATTGCCTTGAGAGATGCCAGGGTCTCGCGTGCCAGTCTCAGGTCGACGGGACCGACAAGGCCTTCTTCAAAGCGGCGCTCTACAATATCGAGAGTTTGCTGCTGGCTTTCTATATTTTCTCACGCCAAAGCAAGTCGTCTCTGGTCTATTGCGATATTTATTCTTGCGATAATTACAGAAGCGATTATTGAATTAGCAAGCGCCTGTTCATTCGTTTTTACCGCAAGCATATCAGCCCATGAAGCTCTTTCCATGCGTTTTAACTTTCCAAATAGATCCAGGACATAGTTCGCTGTAATGCCCTGAGTCCATGTCGTGCTCATCACAGTAAACCTTCCTCCGCCGGCAAAGCTTCCAAGGTCAAAGGATTGCTTGCTTTTGCTGCCGCTGAGATTATATGAAAAATCGGGCCATTGCAGACCGCGTGTCTCTGAAAGAGCGGCCTGGGCCTGTAAGACTCTTGCAGCCGCGGCTTTAAGATCAAAGTTATTCTTTAATGCCTCTTCTACAAGTTCTGTCGTCACTGGGTCGCCGAAACTCTTCCACCATTCGTCAGAAGATGATAAATCGTTCATATCCTCATTGTGATTACCGGCGTAAATGTAGGATTCAGATGTTCCGGCTGCCGTCTGAGGCCTGGAATATTTCGGGCCAACCATGCAGCCTGTCAACAAAAGAAAAAGTGTAGAATACATGAGAGACAAACATAGCATACCAAAAGAACGACCATCATTCTTATCCATTATTCCTTTTCCTTAATATAAGCTCTTATTCCCGCCGAAGAGAATTTCACTATGTGATCAATCGCTTCTGCAGAATCGAATGTTTCGCGTGAAGCGACGCTGCTTTCTTCCTCGAACATTGCTCTCACGTGAACCAGATGTACAAGCTGACCTATGAGAGAGAAAACAACTAAAGGTACCTTTGACTCGTCAAGCTCCGGACAGATTTTCTCTAAAACCTTTTGCATAGCCGCAACAGTTGGAGCCATGACTTCATCAATGAACATCCTTGCAGGCAGGTGCCTGTTTATATAGTCTCTGGCCATAAGTTTGCCCAGTCTCGACGTCTTGCGAACATCGATAATTGAGCCCACAAATGTATTTGCGAACGATCTTATTAAATCTTCGAGAGTTGTTTTGGGCTCTTCTTCAATGATTTTGTCGATGCTTTCAATGCGTGCGTCCCTCATGGGAATCAGGTGACGGCGCCAAACCTGTTCATACAGCTGCTGTTTGCCCCCGAAATAGTAGTTAACAGAAGCAATGTTGCAGTCTGCCGCTGCCGCAATATCGCGTATGCTTGTGCCCTCGAAGCCATGCTCACAAAACAACTCTTCCGCAGAATCGAGAAGCCTGTCCTGAACCGATTTGTTGAAATTCTCCTCTTGTTTACTGTTATTCGTATCTTTCATTGAGCATAGCCTTGTTAAAACGAGCGTTTAATACGGTAGTTTAAAACATGCGTTTACGATTGTCAATACTTTAAGATTATGGTTTTCGTAACGTGTATTGACGATTGTCGGAGTTTCAAGAGTGTTTCCCACACATGCGCTATTGACAAAAAGTCGTTATTATGGTATAAATATACTATTGAATGCCTGTTTTTTGAAGGAAGAAAGCTCATTGAACTTCTGAGAAGAGACATAGTTGCTTTGAACAAGGAAAAGGTATCAA
>JARRRJ010000303.1:0-7797 GCA_037380865.1 Sedimentisphaerales bacterium | reverse complement strand
CACGAGCCGGAAGCCCGCGATACGGAAAAGTTTCGCACGAAAATCCGACTTCGCCGGGTGTTCCAAATAAGATTACAAGTAATCCGAACAGAGATTTTTCTCTTTCTTCGAGATTTGTAATGCACATAGACGGCGTGGGAGGATTTCTTGTCTTGAGGGAAAACCGTGTGACAATCGGTCCTGTCAGCTCTTCGGCGCAGCCTATGGTTGGCTTGATGGCTGACCCGAATTTGCCTGTCGCGACTATCGAGAGAGTCGATGACGATTATTTCATTCATGCATCGAGCTCGATTCGCGTAAACGATGTGTCTGTCGCCGATAAATTGCTCGTAGACGGCGACCGCATCGCATTATCGCCGCGATGCAGTTTGAAGTTTCTCGTTCCCAATCCCGCGAGCACAACCGCGATTCTGCAGCTTACCGGCTCGAGGCTGGGACGTGCTGATATTCGCCATGTCATCCTGATGGATCGAGACATTCTCATCGGTAATGACAGGGGAAGCCACATTGCGGCGGATTCGCTCGATGAAACGATTACAATGTATGCACAAAACGGGCGTTTGCTTTGCAAGTCAAGAGAAAGAGTGCTTGTAAATGACAGCCCGATAGACTCTTCGGAAGGTATTCCCGCTGACAAGCAGGTTAGAATAGGTCAGCTTTCGTTTGTAGTAACAAAAATTCAGGTTTAATTTGGTAAAATATATAAGATAATATTTCGGAAAGAAAATGCAAAGATACATGTACCAACACGGTGATCATCCCCTTGAGGGCTATACAATCCAGCGAGCCTCTGGTAGAGGCGGTTTCGGAGAAGTGTATTACGCTCTCAGCGACTCAGGCAGAGAGGTTGCACTCAAGGCTGTTCAGAACTACGAGCAGATTGAGCTTCGCGGAATCACCCAGTGCATGAATCTTAAAAGCCCTCATCTTGTAACTATATTCGATGTGAAATACAACGATCGGGGCCAGCCTTTTGTCATAATGGAATACGTATCGGGCCCATCATTGAGAACTTTGCTCGCAGAGTCACCGGGTGGTTTGGGCAAACAAAAGGCAGCGTTCTTTTTGCGTGAAATAGCAAAAGGTCTTTCTTACCTGCACGAGTGCGGCATAGTGCATCGCGACCTGACACCCGGAAATATTTTTTATGAAAACGGATACGTTAAAGTAGGCGACTATGGCCTGACAAAAGCAATAAGCGCGAGCCGACACAGCGGCCATACAATCACTGTCGGAACAGTACATTACATGGCGCCGGAAATCGGTGCGGGAAAATACAATTTCGGAATAGATATTTACGCGCTTGGCGTACTTCTTTACGAGATGATCACCGGTGACGTTCCTTTCGCAGGCGAAAGCCCCGCGGAAATCCTGATGAAGCACATGACATCTGAGCCTGAGATGAAGAATATCGACGAGCCATTCGCGCATGTGATAAAGAAAGCAATGGCGAAAGATCCTGATGAGCGCTACCAGAGCGTTCAGGAAATGGTTGAGGACCTTTTCGGCGAGGAAAATATTCGCAACAGCGTGTCGCATTTCGCGCCTGAAGAGCTTTCAATTATCGCACAACAGGTCGCTGCTAAAGCAAAAATAGACGATTCGCCTAAGGAGCAAACACCCAAGACTCCTGCTGCTGCTGCCGCGAATCAAGCTAATGCGAACAATACGAGAGTCGATAATATTCTGGGTGCCAAAAAAACCCGAATCCCCGGAGTAACTGATCCCATAGAGCCGAAACAGCGCTACTTTCTTGCATTTATATCTATGATAGTCGTATCTCTTGGTGCAGGCTTTTTACAGGCTCGTAACGGAGGTGACGTATTAGGTATAGCGTTTGGGACATTTATTTTAATAAATGTGTGTGCTAATACAATTTTGCTCACACGTCGCCACTGGTTTGCAAATCTCGAACCAGGCTCGCAATGGCTTGAAAGAATAATCGCGCCTTTAATCGCGGCATTTCTCGTCCAATTTATATCCGGATTCTTTGGATTCGAGGGACATCAATCCGTATTTCTTCCGATGTTTTTCTCTATGATCTTTATTGACTGGCGACGTCTGAGTCTTCCCGACAGGCAAAAGAGACTTTCGCTCGGCTCTGCTCTCTGGGCGGGATTGCTTGGAGCAATAGCAAGCGGGATATTCGGGACAGAACCAATATTAATAGCGGCGGTTCTCGCAGGTACTTCACTTGCCGTTCAAGCGATAAGTTCTTTCGGTGAGCAGGAACAGGAAATCGTTAAGAAACATCGGAAACACAGAACGGAATTTCATACAAGTTTGAATCAATGTATAGTGCCGAGATTCCTGCGCGTGATATTTTTTATAGGCTCACTTTTATCGCTTGGGTTTGGATTGTTTCTCCTGATTTTAGCGGGAGCAGGTAACCTGAGAGGCGACGAGTTTGCTTTAGCTGTAGGTTTCGGCATTAACGGCCTGATACTATCTGTGTTCTTATTCATTAAATTCTGCTGCAGTAAATTTAAAGGCTGGTATCGATACATAATCAAACCTGCAATTCAACTGCTTTGCCTGTTCACTATAATTATATCAGCAGTTTTCATGGGCAATACGAATCCCCAAAACGATGAATTTGCTATAGCTTTGTTCTTCATCATTTTCCCTGCAATAGTATTCATTGCGATTACTGCAATACCCGCAAAGGCGATTGTAGGAAATGCGCCCAGGCCGCCTAAGCCGCAGATGCCACAGGCAAATTCCGGAGTATCTCCTTATAAACGCCTGTGGGCATTGCTGTTCTCCGCCGGCGGATTATTCTGGATGAATGGGCTTCAAAGGTTCTACGTCGGAAAAATCTGGACTGGAATACTATGGTTTTGCACGTTCGGCATGTTCTGGATAGGCCAGATTATTGATGTTATTATGATTCTTACAGGCAATTTCAAGGACTGCTACGGGAGGCCTGTATTAATCTGGCACGATAAAGCAGAACTTAGCGCGACAGAATCTTTTGCTCAAAATGTTGCGACTGCTCCGGAATACAAAATGTCGGAAGAAGAGAAAGAGCCTGAACACGAATATACTCCTGAGCCTGCGCCTGAATTACATGAAGAGCCTGCTTCGCACACTCCGGCGTTTGCGTCTTCGACAATTTACGAGCCGTTCCATCCGTTTGCTTTTCTATGTTCGGGGATTGGATTTATCATGGTGCTTCTTGCGATAGTAGTCGGAATTGCATCGGCATTGAAAGTCCCGAATTTTGTCGCGGCGCAATGGCCAGATGTTTCTGCAGACATTGACAGTTTCTTCGGAGGTTATCCCGACTGGCCCAGGCTTGTCACGAATCTGGGAATTATTGCCATGTTCGTTTTTCTGTTTCTCGGTGCGGTCTTTGTCATCCTTGGCAGACGTCACTGGGGAATTCAGCATCTCGTACGAGCCTTGCTCGGTTTGGTCGGTCTGCTTTTCGCTTTCTTAGCTTTTGCACAGGCATTCCCGAAAAGCTATCCCGTCGGCTTCAACGAACTTCTTAGATCAGGACAGAAAGGCCCGGCTTTCGACATGCTGCTCAATTCAATCAGCAGCAGTGAAGTAATCGTAGCGGGAATCATATTTCTCGTTTCAGTCGTCATCCTCGCCTGGCCTCCGAATAAACAAATAATACTGTCAACTCCGCAAACTCAAGGAGTAACCTCATGAATGTCGTAATGTTTCCAACAATGCTTTTCCTTATAATTGGAGTCATATTCTTAGTGGTTCTATTCATAAGACTTTCAAAGAACAATCCAAAACTCACGAAGACTCTGCTGCTAGTTGCTCTTATACCTGTGTTGTCTATTTTTCTCTTAAGGATAAGTTACCATAGAAGGTTAGCGCCTGTAACAAGAGTCGCGCAATATACGACTAAAAATGGAGTTAGACAAATCGCGCAATATCGGGATAATTACAGTCACTCTACTGTTGTAATACCACATTCTGCCAATCAGGCTCCGATATGGTCTGAAGGTATAGAAGACCAGTTCGAAGCTGATGTTTATCCGTCTGGAAGCTCAGCTTTGCGTGCTCTTGCTCCTCGAGTCGAAAAACAAATTCCTTATGTAATGGGAGAATCAGGCTCGCCGGAAACGATAGTGATATATTCTGATTCTATTGGGATTGAGAATGCTGAAGAATTCAGACAGGCTATAAGCAAGCTTGTACCTGAAATTAAATGCAGAATTGAAATTTCAAATGATGTAGGTGTAAACCAAAAGGAAGTTGGCTTACATTTTACCCTGATGGATTCGAGAAATGGTAAAGTCAATGCTGAACATTTAGTAAATGATGGAGAAAGTGGTACTATCCAGGCAAGACTTTACAGTGGTGATCGAATCCTTGATACCAAAATCAAGTACTCGAACAAATACTGGGTGGAAGATTTTTCATCTTTTGTTAACAGGCATCCCGATAAGCAATATGTTATAGCAAAATCCAACGAAACAAGCATTGCGCCTGAAGAAGCAGACAGGCAGGCGATACAAAACGCCTGTTATCAGGTCGATCAGCTAACTCCGAATTTGCACAATATCTCATCCAAAGATATTCTCGATAGCGATATTGTCGTAGATAAGTTCGTGCAGAGCTTCAACGGCTCACAAGGAAAAATATGGCGGCAAGCAGTTTTGCTTGATGTTTCTGGCCAGAAGCTAAATCGTCTGGCTGCAATAATATCAGGTGCGGCTCGTGTGCGCTCAATGACATGGGCGAGAATGGTTTTCTCGATAATCGGGCTTTTCGTTTTAATAACAATAGTTTATGCGTTTTTGAATGCTGCTACGAGAGGTTATTATGCCTGGTCCCTGAGAATCGTCGGAGTGATTCTGGCCGCGATATTTTTGATGATTATTTTGACGCTTTCCTGAAAAAAACCTTTTAAATTTGAACTTTTCCCTTTTTTTCAAAATCCTGGTATAATATGTTTGCGCATGGAAAACAATGTGAATCGAATAACGCAGGCAGAACAATACCTGTTGGACAAAATTCGTCTGGGCAACACGCAGGCCTGGTCGGAATTTGTCGATCGGTACAGGGGAAGACTGCTCAGCTTCGCCAGAAGCAAACTCAGCCAGGCCGCAGACGCTGAAGACGCAGTTCAGGAAACATTCGTTTCATTTATCAAAAACCTTCGAACCTTCCGTGGAGATTGTGCGCTCGAGACGTATCTTTTTTCGCTGCTTCGCAGAAAGATTGTCGATACGTACAGAACGCAGAAAGCCAGCCATATCTGCCTGATTCAGGACGCGTATGCAAGCGACTATGAAGAGCCTGACTGATGCACTCTCGGAGGTGGTCGAGAGTCTAAAAACTACGCTGAATTTTCGTGACCTCCAGATTATCGAACTGCTTTTCTATTGCCATATCGCAAATAAGGACGTCGCGAAAATTATGGATATCAATGAAAAACATGTTGCACTCATCAAGCATCGCACTATAAAACAAATTCGCGACAGCACAGCCTCAATCCCCGGAGACCCGTCCTCAGAAGAGTTCGAGCATCTTCTTACAGATATCTGGAAAATGCAAAGATTCAGTTGTCCCAAACGAAGCACAATCGGAGCTTTCTTCCTCGGCACGCTCGACAAAGACTGGCACGATTACACCGACTTTCATATCAATACCATAGGCTGTCGATTCTGTATCGCCAATCTCGAAGACATACAAACCGAAAGCGCAAAAAAGAAAGACACGCAGCTCCAGGCGAAAATCATGCAATCCACAGTGGGATTTCTCCAAAAACCCGGATAATATAAAACATCGAATGAGTTTGCATTTTTCAGAACTGCCTCAGAGGCTCTAACGAAAAGAATCGTGTCGCGGGGTCATTGCCTGAGGCATCCCGTAGGGACTTGCCCGCGAATTTATGTGCAGGATGCTAATGCTGCTTATTGAACAATCTTTCTGTTAGAGCTTATAAGTATTTCGGTATTATGGAATGAGGAAAAGGCTTATTGCTCAGAATTGAGCGTCTAAATATTATAATTTGTTGTGTGACGAATATTACGCATAAGCACGAGTTTTTGCTCAATGCATATTTATGCGTCTGAAAAACACAATAGGAATGAAGATATAGGGGAGAATAAACTGGGGGTATAGACTATTTCCTGACGTTCTATTTTCAGGAATTCTTCAAAGTGTATAGATAAATTCTAAATCCAAACCATGATTAAAACAACAAAACTCTATCCAAAACATACACAGGCATAAGAAGTTGCAATAGAGTCAATAATAATTTGAAAAGTTACTGTTATCCCGGGCACTGGCTGCGAGGTCGCTGTAATCGAGACATAGGGAAATGACTCCGAGCGGCTTGGAGATATGCCACGTGCTTTCTGAAAAAGGAGATAACCATGAATGAAATGAGTGTACCGGCACATTGCGGCTGTCTGGGTCGGCGCCTATTGTCTGTATGTTAACGAGAAACGTCAAATGAAGAAAGGAATCGCGCATGTCTACTCAACAAAAAACTCAAATTCTCTATGAACGCCTGGGAGGTGTATACTCTATCGCCGTGGGGGGTGGATGACTTTATTGACCGCCTCGCTGCTATTGAGACCCTGATCGACCCATACTACAGAGCAACAAAGGAGGTGCAATATGTCGTATGAAAAGCGAAACACGGAATTGATACAGACACTGGACGATGCCTGGAACGCACAGGACTGGGATACTTTCGCAAAGCGTCATCGGGCAGATGTCATTGTGCGATGGCCGGGCAAAGACCCGACGCATGGCATACATGATCACCGGCTTGAAGGGATTCAGATGTTCAAAACCTTTCCGGACAACCGGGTCGAGAACAGACCCTACAAAGTGTTCTTCGCCTCTGGTGAATGGACATGCTCCATTGCACGCTTCACCGGCACGATGAAGGGGCCGATGCCCGGACCTGATGGCAAGGATATACCATCGACAGGGAAGTCCTTTGAGGTCGACTTCTGCACCATCGCTCGTTGGGATGAGAGCGAGCAAATTATCGAGGAGAACCTCTTCTATGACTTAGTAGGCCTCATGACGCAGATCGGCCTGAAGTAAACAGGTTACCCAGGCGAAATCAGGTGCCGGCCCCAGTAGCGTGACGTATGCGAATTGGCGGGCCATCGCCGATGCTTTGGGTCGCCGCATCACACCGGAAAGGAACGGCCAACAGTGAAATATATCCAACAGCAATGAAATGAAGCTTCAAGCATAACAACAACAAAAACATCAAAAAAAGAAAGAAAGGTAGAAAATCATGGGAACTAAAGAATTAAAACAACAAAAACAGCACTTAGGACTAAACCTTACCCTTGTAATCGCCCTGGCGGGGATGCTCTTGCCCTATACAAGGCAACGATGCGACCATTGACGGAGATGGTACGTACCAGGTCTTCTATGTTGAAAGTACCGGCAACCTGACACTCAAGGACCTGAATGTCACAGGCGGATCGGCAGAGTACGGCGGAGGAATCTACAACGACCGCGGCACGGTGACGCTTAACGGCACAAGCAGCGTTCACAATAATACTGCCGATATCAAAGGCGGCGGTATCTACAATCCGCAGGGTACAGTGACGCTGAACGATGACAGCAGCATCAACGAAAACACCGCGGGGCTTTACGGCGCCGGCATCGACAACGAACAGGGTATAGTGACTCTAAACGACAAAAGCAGCGTCAGCCTCAACAGCGCCGACACAGCCGGCGGAGGAATCTACAACTCCATGGGCGCTGTGATCCTAAAAAACAGCAGCAGTGTCAATAAAAACACTGCCGCTATTGGCGGCGGCATATACAACATCTACGCAATCATCGGCA
>JARRRJ010000302.1:0-6872 GCA_037380865.1 Sedimentisphaerales bacterium | reverse complement strand
AAATTACTTGCAGCGTTGCCGCTCATTCCAACCAATTGCTCCGAAGAGATATTTGCGGCGATCAGGGAAAAACCGATTAGCCACCATTTCAGGCCTCGTCCCGCGAGGAAATAGTCCTCGCTGGTTCTTTCATTCCTGCTCTTCCAAAGGCCGATGATGAGGACTGCTGCGATAAATCCGAAAAATACTATAAAATCAAAAGAGCCAAATTCCATATCAAGTCCTTTCCTTAGTTCTTAAGCGTTAAACATGTACTTACTGTATGTGAAAGATAGTTTTGGTTATTATAGCCTGTTTGCTTTGGTCTGCAACAAAATACGAACATATCCAGGTTTTACCTTATTCAACTTTTTTAAATATCTGAGACAGGTAATTATTCGGGAACTAAAGTTTCCAGGGTATTGATAACTACTGGAATATATGTGTATGCGGGTCCACCGCTCATCACTACTGCTACACAAGCGGCTTCAAGAACCTGCTCCTTTGTCGCTCCGGCTTTCAGACAACTCTTTACATGCAGCTTGATACAGGGCTCACACTGTATAGCAACTGAAATCCCGACAGCAATACACTCCTTTTCGAGTGTGGACAGTGAGCCTTCATGCATTACTTTGCTGTAGAGAGTCTCGAAGCCGTTTATCATGTCGCCTGTCTGTTTTCTCATTTTACCGGCGTCTCTTTTGAATTCATGAAAAAAATCTTCTATTTCCTGTGTCATCAGCAAAACCTTTCAATCGAAACGTTGTGTTTTCTTAAACGCGTATGGCAGGTTATCGATGATATCTGTTGTCATCATTGAAACCTGTCCGAGTTTTTCTGCTGCAATATCACCAGCAAGGCCATGCACATAGACGCCCAGCACTGCCGCGTCGAAGCTGCTCAGTCCCTGACCGTATAATGCGGTTATTATGCCGGACAGTATATCACCTGAGCCTGCGGTAGCCATTCCCGGATTGCCTGTATGGTTTATATAGATTTTTTCGCTGTCGGTAACAACAGTTCCCGCGCCTTTGAGGACAATAATCGTGCCTGCCTCTGCCGCCATTTTTACTGCAATCTCCTGCCTGTCATCGGGCATCGTTTCCCGAAAAAGTCCCGACCATAGTCTTTTCATCTCTCCCGGATGGGGTGTAAGGATAAGATTTGCTTTAAGTCTTTCAGGCCAATTTTTCATTGCTGATAAATTGTTCAGACCGTCAGCATCAATGACAAGCTTCAGATTCTCCTGCTCGAGCAATACCTCGATGACTGAGCGAAGCTCTCTGCTTGTCCCGAGGCCCGGGCCGATTGCAAGTACATCGTTATCACTGACAGCATCGAGAATTCGATTAATAGCTTTGGAGGAAATTCGTCCTTCGTCGTCTTCGGGAAGAGGGATAGTTGTAAAAGAAGGCTCTATCGAAGCTACTATGGGCAAAATGCCTTCAGCGATTGCTACACGTACAAGACCTGCTCCCGCACGAAGGGCGCTTCTTCCGACAAGCGCCGCCGCTCCGCTCATACCCAGGCTGCCTGCGACGATGCAAACCTTGCCGAATATTCCCTTATGAGCGTCCGCCGCTCTCGGCTCAAGCGTCGGTACGGTCTCAATTTTCTCCATACATAGTACCCTTTCTAAGAACCATAGTACCGCCTATGAGTTGTATGGTCAATAGAGGACTTGACGAGTTCTTGGTGCTGTCCGACAGGTTTATTATGAGCATGTAAGATTTATAATATGGAATACATGAAAAAAGCAAAGACTTCGTGCGGGCAGACTAACTAAAATCGACAATTCAAATGGCTCTTAGTATCGCGCAGACCATCACGATAGGCCAACTTCTTATTGTATTTTATCTCACTGTGTCGATTTTTCTATTAATCAGCGTTGCTGTTACGGCGGCGGAGAAGCCGTTGTCTATGTTGACTACTGTGATACCTGATGCGCAGCTATTCAGCATTGTCAGAAGAGCAGAGAGTCCCTGGAAGCTGGCACCATAACCTATGCTTGTCGGGACTGCGATTACAGGACAACTCACCAGGCCGCCCAGCACACTCGCTAAGGCTCCTTCCATGCCTGCTACTACAATAATGATATTTGCCTGTTGGAGTTTTGGCAAATGTTTGAAAATTCTGTGCAAACCTGCTACTCCTACATCGCAAATCAGTTCAGTTCGCTGGCCCATAATATCAGCGGTGACCTGTGCTTCAGCCGCTACCGGAATGTCCGATGTCCCTGCGGTTACGATGGGAAGGATACTTTTCGATGGAGTAAGCTCTTTTTGCTCAAGTACAATCGCGCGGGCCAGTTTTTCATAGCGGGCTTGAGGAAACTGATTAGTTTCTGCAAGTGCATCGAAGATATGCGGCTCTGCTCTCGTAGCAAGTACATTATTTCCTCGCTGAGCGAGACTACCGAATATTTCGATTATCTGCTCCGTTGTTTTACCGGGACAATAAATGACTTCAGGAAATCCTCTGCGAATCTGGCGGTGATGGTCCACGTTGGCAAATCCCAAATCTTCGAAAGGCAAGTGTCTCAGTTTTTCGATTGCCTGGTCGATTTCAAGCTGGCCATTTTTGACCTGCTCTAATAATTTCTGTAATTGTTCAGCCTGCATTAAATCTTTATCCTGTTGCCTTTGGCTCTAACTTCAAATCAGCGAAGAGCTTTGCTTTGTATTTATAATATGCCAGAGATGCTACCATAACCGCGTTGTCAGTGCAATACTGTTTTGGAGCGGCTAATAGCTTCCTGGGCGGCACAGATGAGTCAGAGAATTCCTGTAATGCTTGTCTCAAGGCGCTATTCGCAGCTACACCGCCTCCGAGGAGAACTGTCTTCGCGTCGATTCTGTCTGCGGCGCGTTGAGTCTTCTTGACAAGCACATCAACAATAGCGGCCTGAAAAGATGCGGCAACGTCAGCTATTTCCTCCTCGGTCATAGTATCAGCTTTGTTTTCACCTTTCATGTCCTGGCCTCTGCAATAATACAAAACGGCAGTTTTGATTCCACTGAAAGAAAAATCAAGCGAGCTGGGAGCAAGCATCGTACGAGGGAAATCTATCGCCTTCGGATTACCATTTTTCGCTGCCTTTTCTATGCTTGGTCCTCCCGGGTAGGGAAGTCTCAAAATAGAAGCGACTTTGTCGAATGCTTCCCCTGCCGCATCGTCAATTGTCGAGCCTAACAATGTCAGTTCCAGAGGAGACTGGCAATCGAAGAGTGATGTGTGCCCCCCTGAGACAATTAAGGCAACTGCAGGTAATTCGAGGTTCTCTTCCGAGAGCATTGCGGATTGTAAGTGCGCATGGAGATGATTTATCGCAATAAGGGGTTTTTGCCATGCGAAACTGAGAGTCTTTGCGACTGTAACTCCGACGACTAACGCGATAGTCAGACCAGGCTGATTCGCGACGGCTATCGCGTCAATATCATGTTTCGTAACCTGTGCCTGCTCGAGAGCTTCTTTTACAACGGGATATATTTTTTCGATGTGCTCGCGCGAAGCAAGCTCAGGCACAACGCCTCCATATTTTTCATGAAGCCAGGTCTGCGAAGCTACGACAGAAGATTTTATAACATTTCCATCAGCAACCACCGCCGCGGCTGTTTCATCACAGCTTGTCTCAATTCCTAATATGTTAATAGATTTAGATTTCATAAAGTGGGATATTAGTCTAAGGTGGAATTTATGTCAATCTTGAAAGTACTACGAGAATTTATATGAGTCCGGCTTTTTGTTTTATTTCATCTACGTTCATTTCACGGATGAAATCAGCGAGATTTCCCCAGATCGAATGGAATCCGTAGCCGCCTTTTCTCATCTCTTCGATAGCGTTTTGTTTGCTCCAGCCTTGTATGAAGATTCTATAGATTGGGATGAAAAAAGGTGCGCTGTTGCTATCGGTAATGATATTCAAAAATGTGATTACATCCTCCACTTTGGGATCGGATGCGGCCATTGGAATGGCTTTATAGACAATGCCACTATCTTTCAACATTTCCCGGTCTGACTGGTCGGATCGTAGATTTATCACAGTCTTTATACCAAGCTTTTTCAATTCCTGTATTCCTTCTTTGCCAGGTTGCGCGCCCCGATAGAGACTGTTCGAGACTTTGTGCAGATTGGAAAGACCCGGGGCATCGAGTTTTATAGCCCAGTCAGGATTATCAACTGTTCTAATATACGGGTTTTTCCCCTGGATCGTGTCGAGTGCGTATCTTCCGATGTAGTTTATCTGCGGGCATTTGCAGGCCGAGAAAAATAATATAAGACAAATGAAAATGACTGAAAAGAGTCGAAGGCTTTTCTGTCTTGTCTTTCGTGAAATCTTTTTGGCTGGATTTTCTGAAATATTCATAATTCGGTTTAATACGAAGCCCTTGAACAAAATGTTTTGTTTCCATTATAATTTATCATATCGATTTTCATGTATTGCATCATTAAAAATCAGCCAGACTTGTTTCATAATGCTTTTACAGACATGGGCGAATGAGAACCTTATCGGAATTTGCCTGGCCTGTTGAAAGTCCCTGCAAATATCTTTCGGAAATTCATCTCCCAGTATTCTAATCTTGTTGAAATCCGAGCATCCGAAATTCATTTGTTCCGCGGTTTCGATAATGGGCAGCGATGACGGCTCCATATCAACCAGCCTGGCGCATACTGTCTCAAGTGCGATCGGGTCTGTTCCCCCTAAAATCCAGCCCAAAGGTCTTGCTTTGCCGCGAATCGGACCGGGGCCATCCATCACAGTTACTGCGTCGATAATTGTCAGAACCGGATTCATAAACTCGAATACCTCGATAAGCAGCTCACAAAATTCGACGGCGTTTTTGCCTTTTGCGAAATGGAGGAGCGCTTTTCTCTTTCCGCTGACACAGCCGAACATGTTCTTAACTGCAAAAGTTGCTACCAACTGCTGGTGTGATTTGAACTTGGGCAGGTTTATTGTTGCATCAGCTTCCAGAGCTACTGTGCTTATTCCGACGCTCGTGTCACTGTCTCCGATTATGTATTTTTTGGGTTTGTTCAGTTGTTTTATCGGCACATCAAGTTTCTTGAGCGGTTCTTCCAGCTTCAGCGCTTTTGCGCAGGAATACGTGTTGCTCCACGCGGGAGAATCAGCGACGAAAGGTTTTGCGCCGAAATCCTTCAACAATCGCGCGGTCTCGATAATAATTGATGGGTCAGTCTGCACAGCATTGCGCTGAGGTTTGGGAGCGATAAAGTTAGGTTTGAGCAGAACGGTATCGCCTGACTTGACGAACTTCTCAAGACCTCCATGAAGTGCAAAATGCTTTTCGATGCAGCCGGCGACTGTTTCGGTGTTGTAATCAGTACATTTTGTTAAGGTTACCGTCGGATTCTCCATGTTATTCTAAAAATTCAGCCCCACACATGTTAGCACGTAAACTCTGACTGTTTCTCTGCGCTCCGGCAGCTTGTTGTCTTGAGGATTCATAAAAACACTTCCGTACGGATTACCAAAGAACAATCCGCACAAAGTGCTTTGGTCGGTAATAAGCCTTTCCGGCGCCAGGAAAATAAAATCGCCCGGAGTCATATCGAGTTTTAAAGTAGCTGAAGTGAATAGAAAATCATGCATTTTTTCCATAAGAGCAAATTCAGGTATCGTATTGGTTGTCATACGAGTGAAAATAGGCAAGATTGTAACTGTTCCCGCATCATTTATTGATCCGGATTTTTCCACGCTGATATGCATTGCAAGAACACCGGGCCCTATTCTCGCGGCTTCGGATGAGCCGCTCATGGAACTGAAGGAAACAGTTTGCATCCGAGGCAGTTGTTTTATGATAATATCGTCTGAATCTCCGTCAGGAAGCATGATCGCGACTCTTGTTATATTTTGAGCACCAGCTATCTGAAGCAGGTCATAAACTGTGCTTAGTCTCTGGTTTTTTCCATAATATGCAGAAAAAGAATTGTCACTAAAAGCCAGGTAATTATTAAACTTCAGCGGCCTGATGCTCAGCGCTCTGCGAATATCATCAAGCTTAATAAAGTTTTCAACAGGTATCTCTAAAACATGAAGGTCAAGGTTAATCGTCTTAAGCTTGTTCACTTCCGGCGAACCGTCAGGATTTTCGGGCGCCAAATCCTTAATTGTTAGATTGTTGGGTAGAGACGCACCGCCGTGCGTCTCTGCAAAGCTATGCGCCTCTGCAGAGCGATACATGCAACTCGTCAGGAAGATTACCGGCAAAATCAGAATCACTATTTCTACTCTGAGAAGAAGCGATTTCGCCCTTCGTAGTAGTACTACTGAGAATGGATCGCTGCGAAGAACTAGTTGGATGATCCGTATCATATTTATAAGAGTAGCAATTACAAATGCTTATGTCAACCTAATTCATGCTCTTCTTCAGCAGTTGGAATTGAACTCGGGCCGCATTATAGCGGTATATCAATTTTCTTGACTCTGTATCTCATTTTGTTTTTAATTGTGCGAAAAATTGATTCGGAAACAAAAACGTGTCGAGGGCGTCTCGTCCTCGATTCGCGGGCAAGCTCGTGCTACATAGCGTAGCTACTACGCACAGCAGCAATGCCCGACTCTACGAAACAGAAAGGATAAAATCGTATGAAGATAAGTCAAAGGGCAAAAGATGTACCCGCATCGGCAACGATAGCAGTTACGGCACGTGCACAAGAATTGAAAGCTCAGGGAATCGCTGTAATAGGTTTTGGAGCCGGCGCCCCTGATTTTGACACTCCCGAATATATTAAAGATGCTGCGATAGAAGCACTTAAAGCAGGCAAGACCAAGTATACGTCCGCTTCGGGAATAGTTGAATTGCGTACGGCCATCGCGAATAAACTGGAAAAAGAGAACGGCCTGAAATACACGCCGGATCAGGTTATCG
>JARRRJ010000301.1:0-5402 GCA_037380865.1 Sedimentisphaerales bacterium | reverse complement strand
GAGCCAACGCAGGATCGTTTTACTACAGGGCAACAAATACCAGGCGGAGGATTTGGGGGGAGAGGAGGCAGCAGAGGTGCAAGAGGAGGTTTTGGCGGCGGTTTGCGCGCTGATCAATCACAAACAACCACTACAAGAGGAAGAACTTCAGGCCCTCAAAACACTCTCGGCGCAAGCAGAGGACAGGCAACGAGTTCGGATATTGCTTTAGATGATTATACTCAGCAAGTACCCGGTTATGACGTAAACTGGCGGGCTGGCCCAGGTTTGATATCGCAACCTTACGCGGCACAGAATATTTATTCGCTCCCTGTTTCACTTCCGTCAGGAAGCGAGGTTCAGCTTGACTTCGCTCGTTCTTCGGGAGATGCCCAACTGAGCGTGTGGGCTGTACCAGTCGGAACAATTAGAAATCTCGTCACAACTTTGGTAATCACACTCCTTGCAATTTTGGTGTATGCAATTGTCAGGCTTTGGCCACGCCGCTTTCGACGGGATACGAAACGACCTGTCTCCAAAGAGTTAGTCCTGATTTATATCTCGCTGATTGTAATTCTCAGCGTCCTGTTCGGAGCACTGGGATTAACAGCGAGCTTGATTCTTATTCTTCTCAATGAAACTGTTGGCTCTGTGCGTCGCGCGTGATGTGTATTGCGAAAAAAATTGCAATACGAGACAGTTTTTGCTGCGCGCAAAAAAATCTGAAAAAATCACTCCAAAATTTATAGCGGTCAATCAGTGAATGCCGATACAAATAATAGGGCGGACAGTTTTTCCCGCAACTCGTTACAAGTATCGTTTGTCTTTAATCGGTTGAGATGCTCGCCCTGAATCATCGCGGTTTAGATTCGCTTCATCTTATGTCGGACGTGCCTGACTTGTCCGACCTGTCAGACTCAGCTATCAACGAACCGCGGAAGAAGCAACCGTTCTACATTACGAATCAAGGGGCTCATTATGTACACAATCTCAAAGAAATTTTCAGTTGTCGCAGGTCTACTAATAGGTATTAATATTCTCGGTTTGGTCTGGATTCATCACGATTTGACGAATTCCCCCAAAGCCACTACCAGGCTCATATCGTTGAGTGTTTTACCGAACGAAGAATCTGCAGACCGAATCTCCTTCGCTTTCGACCGCAATTTAGTGTCAAATGAAAATGTGGGTAAAATAGAGAAAGCATCATTGTTCAGTATCACTCCGGCTTGTCCAGGCGAGTGGATTTGGTCTGCTCCTGACAAGCTCGAATACAAGCTGACAGAACATCTGCCGCTCGGAAGAATATTCAAAATAAGCTCCACTGAGCAATTCAGGGATTCGACAGGCATGATACTCGAAGTCAAAGACCAGCTCGAATTCAGGACAAGACAACTGACTATGGTGAGATCTGAGCTTGATACTTTCGATGAGAATCATGTAACATTCAGAGTTGTATTCAATCAGCCGGTGGATCCCGGCGATTTGCTGCGCCATATATGTCTTTATGTCGTTAAGACCAGGCTCCTGTCTTACCCAGAGGCCCGATAAAGAGCTTGTCGTTCGATTCCTTCGTCCCGGATCGAATAGATTCGAGATGGTTCTCGACGGAGATCTTACGGGATTTAATGCCGATTTAGGACTTGGTACAAAACGAGTCTCATGGTTTACGATTCCCCGAGGCTTTTGTCTTCTCAACGTTCATGCTGCAAAACCTGACCTTGACGAGATTGCATCTGTGGAACTCGTATTCTCTAACCAATTGAATATGGAACAGACGCTTCCCGAACTTACTATCGAACCGAATGTGCCTGAATTAAGCGTTTATCGCTCGAGCCGCACTCTTGTTTTAAAAGGCAAATTCAATGCCGGAAGTCATTATAACATCACTATACCCGGCACGCTTTTATCGAAAGATGGCAAGACATTAGGGCAAGACATATCGACACAAGCGCAGATTCCTGAATATCAGCCTCGATTCCAGTTCACGTATCGCAATGGCATCCTTTCGCCTTTGGGAAACCTCAAGCTCGACGTAAAAGCTATAAACATCGAAGGCCTGATGCTCGAAGCCTGGCGTGTTCACGCGAACAACATCGTTTCTCACTTACGAAACACACGTTACGTCGAGTCAACTTCAAGAATGGTGTTTAAAAAAGAGATCGAACTGAACATGCCAGCCAACAAACCCCAGAGCATGACACTTGATCTCGAAGGTCTTCTGCCTGTTTCCACAGGGATTTATCGTGTCACAGCAAACGCCACAAATACAAGATGGATCCAGGACAGGGCGCTTGTAACGATAACAGATCTTGCTATAACAGCAAAATCGGAACGAGACAGCTCGCTGGTATGGGTAACTTCGCTGAGAACAGGCGAGCCTGTTCCAGATGTTGAGGTAAAGGCTCTGACTTTCAACAACCAGACTCTATCTACTGAAATGACTGACGCGAACGGTCTTGCCAGGCTCAGGTTTGCGAGCAGCCGTCCCGATGGAAACGTCTGGGTTATAACAGCCGAAAAAGATGGTGACCTGAGCTATATCCAACCGGATAACAACCGCTGGGTAATCGACGATGTGCCGCAATCGGGCAGACCTTTTGTAAAAAACTACGAAGTTATGCTATATACCGAGCGGGGAGTCTACAGGCCAGGCGAAACGATGCATCTTACAGGCATAATTCGCGGCAGGAGAGGTGATACTCCGCCGCCATTTTCTATGTCGTTTAAGGTGTTTCGTCCCGATGGGAAACAGGTTGCAGATTTGGTTTCCAGGCCGCTGAGCACGGATCAGGGTGTTTTCCATGCGGATTTTCCGACACGCAGCGATTGCCAGACTGGTTCGTACAACCTGCGTGTAACTCTCCCAGGCTCAGAGGAAGCTCTGGGTTCAGCGCAGGCTTTTGTCGAGTGCTTTGTGCCTGTAAGAATGGAAGTATCGTCAACACCGGCATCGGAACGATTCGGACCGAACGAACCGCCTTTACTAAAGGTGACAGGCAGATACCTGTGGGACGAGCCGGCTGCTGAAGCGCCGGTTGCTTTAACGGGTTCGCTCCGATCCATAAACTACAGCTCGAAGCAATATCCGGATTACAGATTTGACAACAAATCGATTCATAACAAGGTCATCACGATACCTGACGCAAAAAGCAAGCTGGATCCTAACGGCTTCGCTGATATGCAGGTTGAGCTTCCCAAATCTTTGCAAGCGGGACTGTATCGTATGCTTCTTTCAGCAACAGTGACAGAGACAGGCGGCCGCTCGGTATCTTCAAATACAAGCGCGATACTGGATACTCTGGATACGCACATCGGTATTAATCTTTCATCAGGCAAGGTAGTCTCTATCGGAAAACCTGTACAGGTAAGCTGGGTACGATTGTCAGGAGAAGATGAACTTGTCCCTGAAGGAGAACTAAAGACTAGCCTCGCAAGAGTCGAACATGACACAGTGCTGAAACTGGTGAACAACAGGCGCGTCTGGCAATCGTCCGAGAGAACAATTCCCATTGGCGATCAAACAGTCATAAGCAATCCCGGCGCAGAAGGGAACTTCGAAATTGTCTGTAACGACCCGGGCAATTATCGAGTGATTGTTACCGATGTCGACAGCAATAGCTGCTCAACGCTGGATTTCTACGCGTCAGCATATTCTTCAGTACCTCAGAGCGTGCCGATGAACCAGCCTGAACGCCTGGAAGTAGTAACTGACAAGGAAAAATATGTCCCGGGTGAGACAGCAAGAGTCCTGATACGAAGTCCGATCGCAGGCAGATTTCTGCTCACAGTCGAGGATGACTCAGTTGTCTCAGAATACACAGGCATGATAGAGAACAATACGGCGGAACTCGATGTACCGTTATCGAAAGACATTCGCGGCTCAGTCTTCCTGAGCGCGACTGTTGTTCGCGCAGTTGATCCCAGCCAGGAGAACTGGCTGCCGCATCGCGCCAAAGGCATAACACGAATATTGCTCGATCATATGCAAAATATAATTCCTGTAAAAATAACAGCGCCTGATCGAGCTGAGCCGGGCGAAATGGTCAGGATAATAGTTGATACAGGAACGCCGCTTGATTCGAATTGTCCCGCTCTGGTTCATCTCTGGGCTGTGGATGAGGGAGTGCTTCTTACAACAAGTTACGAAACACCAAATCCATATGAATTCTTCTTAGGCCCGAGGCGGCTCAGCGTTGCTACTTCTGATGTGTTCCTCGATTTGCTTCCTGACTACAAAAGGCCTGAAGGAATAGCAAGGATAGGAGCGGACCGTTTTAACGTTGGCTCACTGCGACGAAATCCTGTTCCCGCCAAATATCGCGAGACGGCGGTCCTTTGGCAAGAGGCTATGCCAGTCGATGAGAAAGGTCAGCTTGTCGCAGAGTTCAAGCTTCCTGACTTGATTGGGCAAATGCGTTTCATGGCGGTTGTTGTCGATAGAGACCACTACGCGCAGACTGAACACAATATGACATTGACATCGCCACTGATTGTCGAGGTGACATGGCCAAGATTCGCGGCACCTCAGGACCTGTTCGAAGTTCCTGTCAAGCTTTTCAATTCCACAGAGCAGCTCGTCAATGTAGAGGTGAAGCCGTCAATTACAGGCCCCATCGAGATCGTTGTTGACGAAACTTTCAGCAATCTGACGCTGAATCCAAATCAACCTGTCACACTAATGCTCAAAGCAAAAGCAGCCAAAATGGGTATCGTCGAAGCCAGAGTTAATGTGACCGAACTCGGAATAGTCGACAAACCCTTAACGGCCCATAATAGCGCGACTTTCAGTGTCAGGCCTGCGGCTGCACTATACAGTATATTTGAGCTGTATTCCATCAAAGCAGGAGAAGAATTGACTATCCAGCCGGCTCAATCTCTCATAGATGGAACTTCCTCAATGACAGTTTCAGTCAGCTCGCGTCCAAATGTCCAGCTCGGACCGGCTCTTGAAGAGCTTATTCGTTATCCATACGGCTGTGTCGAGCAGACCAGCAGTCAGTTGTTCGCACTTCTATATGCGAAAGGTGTATTGGGCGAGGATCGCGCCGAAGGTATCGATTCTATGGTAAAAGCGGGCATCGCGAGATTATGGGCAATGCAAACACGTTCGGGAGGCTTGAGCTATTGGCCGGGACAATCGACTCCCAATCTCTGGGGGACAGCCTACGCCGCTTCGTGTCTGCTCGAAGCGAAGAATGCAGGATACGAAATCGATGAGCAATTCTCCGGCGAGCTTGCGAAATACCTGGAGCAATACCTGAAAACAACTTCGGATGAAAGTCCGGACTTAAACACAAAAGCGTTGATGTGCAGAGTGCTTGCAGTCTTTGGCGATCCGCCACTTGGCTGGATGACGAGACTTCTCGAACAAAAAGACCAGCTCGACGTCGCGGGCATTGCGCACCTTGCGGCCGCTTTTTATG
>JARRRJ010000300.1:0-7833 GCA_037380865.1 Sedimentisphaerales bacterium | reverse complement strand
AACTGGAGCGCATGGTGGTTAAAATCGATGTCACTGCAAGTGAGCATACGTTTGATGGCTTGCTCGATGCGATTGAGCAGGCTTATTTGACAAAATGATCAAGGAGTTTTCATGAGTTTTCCTAAAAACAGAATGAGAAGATTGAGAAGCAGCAATGCGATGCGAAGACTGGTTCGCCAAACGACCGTAAACATAGATGATCTTGTCTATCCCCTGTTCGTCAGGGAAGGCAAAAATATCAAAGAGCCAATCAAGTCCTTGACGGACTGCTTCCACTTTTCACCTGACACAGTTGCCTTAGAAGCGCAGGAAGTTTTCTCGCTCGGAATCCCGGCTGTGCTTCTTTTCGGGCTGCCTAAAGAAAAAGACGCGACAGGCTCGCAAGCCTGGGCGGAGAGCGGCGTAATACAGCAGGCTGTCAGGGAAATAAGAAGCAAGGTCCCCGAGCTTTTAGTCATCACAGATATTTGCCTTTGCGAATACACCAACCACGGACATTGCGGCGTAATTAAGGACGGCAAAGTCGATAACGATGCGACCTGCGAATTGCTTGCGAAAGTAGCTCTCTCGCACGCGCAAGCCGGAGCAGATATCGTCGCACCTTCAGATATGATGGACGGTCGTGTGAAATATATTCGCGAAGCGCTCGAGGAAAACAGCTTCGAGGACATCGCGATTATGTCATACGCCGCCAAGTATGCGTCAGCTTTCTACGGTCCATTTCGTGACGCGGCGGAGTCGGCGCCTGCATTCGGTGACAGGAAAAGTTACCAGATGGACCCTGCAAATTCCGACCAGGCGATGGCTGAGATTGCAGAGGACATCGAGGAGGGCGCTGATATTATAATGGTCAAGCCTGCGCTGCCATATCTTGACATTATTTACAGAGCGAGAGAGCGATTCGACTGTCCCATAGCGGCGTATAATGTTTCAGGTGAGTACATGATGCTGAACGCCGCTGCTGACGCAGGCCTTATAGACAGGCAGGCATGTATGTTAGAAACGCTGACTTCCATAAAACGAGCCGGCGCAGATATTCTGATTACATACTTCGCAAAAGAAGCCGCGAAAATAATCGGTAAGTAAAAAATGGAGAATCTCACACAACTACAAAAGCAGTTATGCACCAGACTTCAGCAGGGATTGCCTGTCTGCGAGAGACCATTTGATAATATCGCAGATGAGTTGGGCGAAAATGTTGAGAACTTACTCGAGCAAATTCGACAATTAAAAAACGAAGGATTCATAAGAAGATTTCGCCCAATTATCAATCATCGCGCACTCGGAAAATCAGGCACGCTTGTCACTGCCCATGTCCCTGAAGAAAGGTTGCAGGAGGTAGGAGAGAGGATAAACGCCTTATCTGGCGTATCTCATAATTATTTGCGCGAGCATTTCTATAATTTATGGTTCACATTGCAGGCTCAGAGCGATTCAGAAATCGAACACATATTAAAAGACTTGCATGAGTGTTTCTCGATAGAATTTCACCACCTGCCTGTTGTGCGGACTTTTAAATTGAATGTCCGATTCGATATCACAGACAATAAAAAAGATACTCAGAATAAAGCTGTATCAAAGCCGAAAGATGAAACAGTTGTATTGAACGAGGACGAAAAAAATATTTTATCGAAGCTTCAAAACGAACTTGAAATAACAGAAACGCCTTTTTCTTTTTTGTGCGACGAAGAACTGTCAACTGATGATGTTCTGGAAATAATCCGAAGGCTGATTGAAAGAGGAGTAATCCGCCGCATTGCCGCTGTAATTGACTACAGGCAGGTTGGATTTACAGCAAATGCATTATTTGCCTGCGAGGTTCCGCAGGAAAAAATTATCGAAGCAGGAGAAAAGCTCGCAGCCTCGGAACTGGTAAGTCACTGTTACGAGCGAAAAACATTCGAGGGCTGGCCATACAATCTTTTCGCAATGATGCACAGTAAGAGTATGGAAGAAAGGAGGCTTTCAGGTTTTCCCATTTTGGGGGCAGGTAGGGGAATTGCCAGAGATTGAATAATCTTTCGGGGTGCGGCATGAGAACTAAATGTCTGCCGTCGCGCGAACATAAGGCGGTAATACCCAGTTTGGAGCCATTGGGATTGAAGGGGTAGGCTTCAGTTTGTTCGCCTGAGTCATCTACGTAACGAATTGGTGCGAGAGTTGGTTCTGAATTTATTACTTCGTTGAATATATTTTCGTCGGGCCAGAGACATTTGCCTTCTCCGTGCGCTACCCAGATTCCGAGCGTTGAGCCTTCCATTCCTTTCAGGAAGATCGAAGGACTTGGTTCGATTTTTACTGTTACGAAACGCGATTCGAAAATTCCTGATTCGTTTTTCACGAATCGCGGCTGGTGCGAAAGTTCGATTCCCCGCCATGGAATCCAGCCGAGCAGGGCCATTACCTGGCAGCCGTTGCAGACGCCGAGGGAGAAGGTATCTTTACGCTCGATGAAGGCGTCGAATTCTTTTCGTATTTTTTCGTTGAACTGGATGACACCCGCCCAACCTTTGCCTGCGTCGAGAATATCTGCGAAGCTGAAACCGCCGCAGATTGCTATACCGCGAAAATCCTTTAGGCTGATTCGCTCTTCCGCGATGTCGGCCATAGTGACATCCCACGTCTCGAAACCTGCACTGTAAAACGCTCCGGCCATTTCGCGTGCGCCATTTGTGCCTTCTTCGCGCAGGATTGCGATTTTGGGTTTGTTTTTGGAATTCATTTTTTCTTTCGGTGTTGGAACAGGCTCGAAAGTGAGATTGAAGTTCAGGCCTTTTCTGTCGTAATTGACTTTCCGCTCGGCTTCGGCGCAATCGGGATTGGCCTGGAGTTTGTCAAGCTCGAATGAAGTTTCCTGCCAGACGTCACGCAATTGCTTCATATCCGCATTGAGAATTTCTTTGTTATTGTGCTTAATAAGGATTTGCTTTTCTTCAGTTGCTTTGCCTAAGACAAAAGCATTTTTATCGAGGTTGAAGCTGAATTCTTTGAGAATTTTTTCAGCATCTTCTATTTTTTCGTCAGGAACTTCGCAAACGAGTGACAATTCTTCGGCAAAAAGCGATGCAAAAACATCGTCTCCGATTTTGCTTATGTCTATATCGAGGCCGCAATTGCCGGCGAATGCCATTTCGAGCAGGCACGTAATAAGGCCCCCTTCGGAAACATCGTGACCCGAAAGAACCAAATCTTCTTTTATCAATTTCTGAACTGCCTCGAAGCCATTTCGCAGGAGTTTGGGCGTTTCCACATCAGGTGTTTCATCACCAAGCTGCTCATAAACCTGCGCAAGAGCAGAGCCTCCAAGTCTTTTTTTGCCGCCTGAGAGGTCGAGCATAATTAAAGTGCTCTCAGATGGTTTCTTTATGTCGGGAGTGACAACTTTTGTT
Organism: Sedimentisphaerales bacterium; assembly: GCA_037380865.1. Taxonomy (GTDB): domain Bacteria; phylum Planctomycetota; class Phycisphaerae; order Sedimentisphaerales; family Anaerobacaceae; genus JAFGPS01. The sequence continues at coordinate 4,444 of JARRRJ010000300.1, read as the reverse complement.
AGATCGGAGCATGGGGCGAAGCTTACTATTTGGACTGTACCGGGTGACTTAATCGGGCGCTTTTTGCCTTTTAGTGTTGTCCATGCCGTCATGGAAACGGAATCTTTTCCTACGGGAATTCTCAGGCCGAGAGACTTACATAATTCAGTAGTTGCCTGAACTGTTCTGTAAAGGCGTTCATCTTCTCCAGGCTGTTTGCATGGCCATTGCCACGTTGCAGAAAAGTTTATTGACGAAAAATCTTCTATCGGCGCCCAGACTATATTTGTAAGCGCTTCGGCCAGACTCATTCTCCCTCCGGCCTGCGTTTCGAGGAGACCTTTGACAGGCTGCTCGCCTATCGCGGCTGCGATTCCTGTAGTTTCGAAAAAACTTCTCGCTGTCACGGCACAATCTGCAACTGTAAGCTGACATGGCCCGACAGTCTGCTGTCTGGCGCTTAAACCTCCTACAGAGCGATCAACTTTTCGTGTGAGAAAATGTTTCGAGCCGACTTTCAGAAGCCTGAGCACTCTTTCGAGCGCATCGGATACAGTTAAATTCTTTGGAAGCTTCAGGGATTTTAATTTGCGAGGTTTGCTTTGACATTCAATCGTCATTTCAGGTAAATTGGCGAGCAGAAATTCCATATCCAAATCAATCGGGACTTTTTGCTCTCTTGGAGCGTCTTCGGGTGCATCTTTGTCAGTGAGCACTAATTTGCCATCGTCTGAAACTGTGCCGATTATGTACATTGGGCAGCGATTTCTTTTGCAAATTTGCTCGAGAATCTCCTTCGATTGCTTTTTGATAATCATTACCATGCTTTCCTGCGATTCGTTACACCAGTACACCAGGACGCTCATGGTTTTGTCGCCGCATGGAATGTTTCGCAGCTCATATTTTGCACCATAGGGATCGACAATTTCTGGTAAAGCAACTGATTCGCCGCCCGCTCCGAGGTCTGTTGTGCTTACGATTGGAGATTTATCACCCAATTCGGCACAAGCTCGTATCACGGATTCGTTGCGGTTTTCCATTTCCGGATTCGCTCTCTGTACCGAATCAAAATCCAGGCCAGCCTGCTGTCCTCCGGCGTCTTTGCTTGAGCCTGAGCCGCCGCCAAGACCGATCGGGTACCTGTCGCCGCCGATTTGGACGATAATGTATCCTTTTTTAAGTTCATTTTTCTGGGCGTGATGCTCGTTTATGACTCCCCAGTTGCCAGCGGCCATGCAGGTTTTTTTCCAGCCGTAATGCTCTTTGTTCGCGTTTATCAGCTCGAACGATGTGCATGAGCCTGTGGTGAGCGGGACTCCGAATTTATTACCGTAGTCGCTCGCTCCGTTCGATGCTTCGATAATGATTTCGAGCGGCGTCTGAAATCGCGATGGATGCGGTGCATACTCTTTTTCCCATGGCAATTCATAGTTGGGAATCAATCGGTTTGCCACATTGTAAACCGCATGTGCTCCGAGCACAGTTCCACCTCTGCCGACACCCTGAATATCACGTATAGTTCCACCTAGACCAGTCCCTGCGCCTGGGTCTGCGCTTACGGTAGTAGGGTGGTTATGCGTCTCAACCTTGAACGTGTCGCTTATCGCCACTTTTTTTGTTATGAAAAGCGAGGGTCTTGCGGGCTCGGAAGGGTAGAACATTTTCACAGGTCTGCCAGTTGTCACGGCGGCGTTGTCTTTGTAGGCAACTTCGACATTCCCCGGATTAGCTTTCGTAGTCGATCTTACCAGCCCGAACAAGCTGCTCTTCATCTTTTTGCCATCGATAACGAACTTTCCGTTAAATAAATGATGCCGGCAATGCTCGGAATTAAGCTGGCCGAACATAAATAATTCGACATCAGTCGGATTGCGGCCAATTTTGCTGTAATGCCCGAAGACATACTGCATCATCTGTTTATCGAGCGCAAGGCCAAGTTTCTCGTTAGCTTCCTTAAGCACATCGATTCCGTTTTCAAGCAGGTTTATGAGCCTGACAGGTTCGGGTTTTATATCGTGCTCGAAAGTAGATGGCGGCTCCGAATAGGGCATCTCCGTCATTCTGTCGTAAATCAGAGCGTAAATCCTGTCGACCTGCTCTTTCGAGAGAGAGGAATGTTTTGCCATTTTGAGAGAAAAGCGCCTGGTCTGCTCGATCCTCGTTATCGAATCCAGCCCACAGGCTGAGCATATCGAGACTGCATTTGTACTTGCGGGTGTAACAATCGCCAGTCTCGGGCCGACTTCCATTACAGACCCTTTGAGCATAGACTTCTCATCGAAAGATTCCAGCTCGAAGGTTTCCCTGAGCAGCCATTCGAGCTTATTGAACTCATCGTTAGTTAGCGGCCGGGAAGTGTCAACGAGAAATCTCCTTTCAATCTGTACTTTCCTGATTTCAGGAGATATTTTCTGAGACAGAGTCTTTAACCAATATTCTTCTTCAATCGCCCATAACTTCGAGCGACGGAAAAAAGATATAAATCCGCCAGCTAAGGAATTGCAAGAAAGCAATTGAAACAATTTGATAGAAAATGAGAAAATAGTAGTATATAGCGATATATTAGGCATGACCATTCCAGTCGACTTCGCTCAAGATAAGCCCTGGGCATGCCTTCATGGTTTGGAAACCAATGACACGGCTCATGTCTGTGAAAAATCTTTGCCTATGGCTTTTCGGTAGCCTGTAATGATGATGTTGTTATCAGGCAGAACTTCGACGATAGCATAGGCACTGTTTTCGCTGCCCGAGCCGTCCACTACAGCTTTCAGGGTATAATAGTGTATTCCTTCGATGGATGCGTAGCCGCCGTTGTGCTCGTGGCCATTGAAAGCAGCCAGGACCTTTCCTGACTGCTCGAAAATATTTCTAACTTCCTGTGAGTTTCTTACATAAGTGCCGCCTCTGCCGCCAAGCTGCTGATGACAAAACGTAATCGATGGCAGCCTAGTTGCTGCAAGGTCGTCTGTGAGCCAGCTTAGTTGAGCCTGAGGGATGTAAGTTTCGTTCCAGACGAAATTGCCATGGTCGTACGGAGTACCGTCAGAGAGAAAATTCGCGTCAAGCACAATAAAGTGAATACCTTTATTATCGAAACTGTACCAGGTCGATTTGGCAGAGATTTTCGTATTCGTGATATTTTCGAGAAACTGCTCTTTCGAGATGCTGTCCATATCATGATTGCCCAGGACGTGATATGTCGTGCCGTCGAATTTCTGAAAAGTCTGCTCGATAGTACGAAGATGTGAAATAGTTCTTTCCTCGACGGCAGGCTCGTCCTGGTCTTTGAAATCTCCCAGCTCTATCAGAAAATCGACCTTCTGCTCGTTCATCAAATCGACGCATTCGAGCATTTTATCCGTGGATTCGCGGTAATATCGATTGTCTCTCATGTCTGCATCGGCATAGTGTGAGTCAGTAACTATGCCAAAACGCAGATTGGTTTTTGTGCGAGCTACCTGTTGACAACCTGTGAGCGCGACAGCAGAAATACCGGCAAGCGCAGAGGATTTGAGAAACTCTCTGCGCGTAATTATCCATTTATTCATGTTTTTACAGCTAAATTATGAATTTAATTTTCTTTTTTCAGCGGCGTAGTCCACAAATATACCCTGTGATCGCCATATATATCTCCCGGCGTGATTGTTACAACTTCATCCGGTATTACACCTTTCATGTCGAAATCGTGCGAGACGATGCGTGAGCCCGGCTTGAGTTTTTCCAACTGAGGAATCAGCTTAACGTTCAGGCTGGGAAGTAAGTAAAGAGTGACGACGTCCGCGTTACTGAGGTCAAGCGTAAAAATGTCCTCCTGTTTTATCGTGACGAGGTCACCGACGTTGTTCTTTGCGACATTTTCTTTCGACTCCTTGATTCGCTGCGGGTCAATGTCGTAGCCTACAGCTTTGCAGCCGAATTCTTTCGCGGCTGTCACGACGATACGTCCGTCGCCACAACCCAGGTCATAGAGCAAATCCGTTTTCTTAACCTGTGCCATTTCGAGCATCTTATCAACGACATTCTGCGGCGTGGGCACGAAAATTACATCAGGTTCGCGGAGTTCCTTCTCTTTCTGAATCGGTGCAGTCCACAGGTAAACTGTATGCTCCCAGTCCGAATCGCTGGGCTTTACTGATATTACCTTGTCAGGTATGACTCCTTCCATTGCAAAGCTGTGAGAGACAATTCTCGCTCCCGGCTTGAGCTTTTCCAGCTGGGGAATCAGCTTAACATTTAGAGACGGGAGTAAATAAAGAGTAATCACATCCGCGTCACTGAGGTCAAGCGTAAAAATATCCTCCTGTTTTATCGTGACGAGATCACCTACATTGTTCTTGGCTACGTTTTCCTTTGATTCCTTGATTCGCTGCGGATCAATATCGTAGCCGACAGCTTTACAGCCGTATTCCTTCGCGGCTGTTACAACAATACGCCCGTCGCCGCAACCTAAATCATAAACAAGGTC
>JARRRJ010000299.1:0-3925 GCA_037380865.1 Sedimentisphaerales bacterium | reverse complement strand
CACGCCGTAGAGCTTAAGCAGGTCAAAAGTATAATGGCCGGTGGTGGCGCCGTAATGGAAGTAAAGCACCAAAATGGCCACCAGCATCAGCAGGGAGCCGAACATGGTGAACAGGAAGAACACGGAGACGAATTCCAGGTCAATCAGACTACTCTCGGGAACCAGACAGAACCTTCAGTTGCAGTAAGAAAGGCCATAGGCGATTTCGTAGTTGCCTGGCAAGGGCCCGCCCAGACCGAAGAAGATGGGGATGACATTTTTGCCCAAAGGATTGACGCAAATGGGCTGCTTCTCGGGGACGAGATTCGTATTAATAATATCAACTTTCGAAAAGACCAGGTTTGCCCACAGATTGCCGCGAATGACTCAGGTTCGTACGTAATCGTATGGGAAAGTGAATCCTCATATTCGGAACCGAACACCACAATGATTTGCTGCAGGCGGTACGATCCCGTCGGAAATCCTGCAGGAGACGAATTCCAGGTGAATATAGAGCCTGACTGCAGGTATCCCGATGTTGCGATTGATCCTGAGGGAAATTTCACTGTTGTGTGGATACAAGGTAACAGGCCGAACTTTTCGATAATTGCTCGACTTTATGATGCAAACGGCGTTGCTATGACCAATCCATTTGATGTTAGCACTATCAAAATTACCTCCTTCTCGCAGCCGGTGATCGCGATGGACGCAGCCGGCTGTTTTCTTGTCACGTGGGATGGAGATCCTAATTTTGCGAGGCTGGACGATATTCACTGTCGCTTATACGAGCCTAACGGAGTCTCCATGGGCGATCAGTTTACTGTTAATTCGACAACGGAAAGAGCACAGCAGAATCCGCAAGCAGCGATGAACGATTTGGGTCAGTTTGTGATTGTCTGGGATAGCGAAGGAGACCCGAATGTGAGTGAGAAGGATATACATGGACAAAGATTTGACATCTCAGGAGCACGCATAGGAAGCGAATTCCGCCTGAACTCATATACTGATTCGGACCAGAAGAGTCCGGCTGTCGCAATCCTGGAAGGCGGGAGATTTGGCGCAGTCTGGCAAAGTGAGAATCAGGATTCATCGTCTTACGGAATTTTCGGTGAAACAGAGGAAATAATCTCAGCCGCGGATTTCAACCTAGATGGATATGTCAATTTCCCGGATTACAGCATATTGGCAGCGGAATGGCATCAGACTGCAAGCCCTTTGGTATCAAATTTAGTCGATAACGCCGCTGTTGACAACCGCGACCTGTCCGCTTTTTGCCAAAATTGGCTGAATCTCTCACACAAGTAGAACGTGAAGCGATAGCTTTGCGCGAGCCGAAGCGAAGCCGGCATGATGCAAAAAAATCTTAGAAAAAAGAGTGGGTCTATAAGCCGAGTTCTGTATTTGGCGATCATTTATCTTGACCTTTCGTTGCCGACCGGTTCTCCCGAAAGTTCGGGAAGCGACCTACCCGCTGGATGAGAAGTCTTGCTTCTCGCATCCGGGCCGAATTTCCAGCTTACTTGGTCTTGCAGGCGGCGGGGTTTGCCGTGCCGATACAGTCACCTGCATCGCGGTGCGCTCTTACCACACCATTTCACCATTGCCTGTTCTCTGAGAGACATCGGCTGTGTATTTTCTGCGGCACTTTCCCGCGGGTCACCCCGGGTGGTAATTAGCCACCGCCGTTGCCCTGCCCTGCTCGGACTTTCCTCCCTGCATAGCTTTACGCGACGCAGAGCGATCGCCCAACCCACTCTATTTTATTATACGCATAAGTTGATAAATGTTATATCAAATTTTTCTGTTCAGGCAAATTATCAGCTTTTATCAGAATTTGCGGATACTTCGATATGGTTGCCAAATTTGTCGTCATCCGTTTGAGGGTAGTCTCTTCTAAAGTGCACTCCCCTGCTTTCGCAGCGCTTTTGTGCAGACTGTGCCATCAGAAGGGACGTTGTAAGCATGTTCTGACATTCCCAGCCTTCGGGCGAGTCGAAGATTTTATCCATCACGTATCGCTGCCAGAACCTGATGATTTCCTGTGCCTCAACCAGAGGCTGCTCCATTCGGGTAATACCTACGTTTCGCCACATAAGAGCACGCAGCGAATTCCTGACATCATCCGTATCGAGTCTTGTTCGAACCGATTGAGGAATCTGGTATTTTATCAGTGGATGCTTGTGATGAATCCCGGTTTCTTTTATTTCCTGAGAAGCAAGGGAGCCTGCGATTTGGCCGAATACGAGTCCTTCGAGCAAAGAGTTACTTCCCAGTCTGTTGGCTCCATGCAGACCTGTTGAAGCTATTTCGCCGCAGGCATACAGATTTTCGATATTTGTTTTCGCTGAAGAATCAGTTTTCACGCCGCCGATCATGTAATGGGCGCTTGGTCTTACGGGAATCAGGTCGTGACTTATATCAATATCGAAACTCTCCAATAACTCGCTGATAAAAGGGAATCTTTCCTTAAAAGAAGTCTTGCCGAAATGCCTGACATCAAGATAAACATGTGTGGACTCGGTCTTGCGCATCTGTGCGAGGATAGCCCGGCTTACAACGTCACGCGGAGCAAGCTCAGCAGAATCATGATACTCTTTCATGAAGTGTCTGCCCTGGTTGTCGACGAGAATAGCGCCTTCACCTCGCACAGTCTCGGAAATAAGCGCACGTGTTGCACCTGCGATGTAAAGCGTTGTCGGGTGAAACTGTATGAATTCCAAATCGCGCAGGACTGCGCCGGCTCGATATGCTATTGCGACACCGTCACCTGTTGCACCTTCCGGATTCGTAGTCTCACGATAGAGCCTTCCTGCGCCGCCTGTTGCGAGAATCGTATTCAGTGCCCATATAATCTGGATACCCTTCCTTTCATCGCTGCCTATTATTCCCATACACGCGTCATTGTTCTCTCCGTTCGTGAGCAAGTCTATCACATAGAAATTCTCCAGGACACGAATGTTCGGATTGCTTCTGACCTTTCTAATAAGTGCCTCCGCAATCATTCGTCCCGTTTCATCTCCGTGTGCATGGGCAACGCGCGGGTAACTGTGACCTCCTTCGAGGGTTGCGGCAATCTTATCTTTAACCAGGTCGAACTCTGTACCCCAGCTAAGCAATTGTTCTATCAACTTAGGTCCCCTGCGCACGACCAAATCCACGACATCTGCATCGCAAAGGCCGCAGCCGGTATTCAAAGTATCCTGAATATGCGACTCGAATGTATCTGCCTTCTCGAGAACCGAAGCGATTCCGCCCTGGGCTTTCCACGTGTTACTGTCCTGAAGTGTTCTTTTACATACTATCGTGACTTTACAATTCTCAGCGGCTTCTATTGCGGCCCGAAGGCCCGCGATTCCGGAACCAATCACAAGACAATCTGTAAAAAGTTGTTGAGCCGCTGCGGAATCAATATTTATCAAGTAACGTCTGAGTTTAGTTCTTTCTGTCATTAATCGTTGTCTCTATCGGTAGTTAGTTGTCTTTAATCAAGGGTGTCACGGTTTCGAGACTTCAGCGCCGAGACGATACATGGTAAATTTGTCAGGAAACAGTCTGTCGTCTTCGGAATATTTAGTGATAAATGTCCGCAATTCCTCCGTTGAAGCTGATAAAATAATTCTACCCTCAATCGCCTTATATCTTATCACACCGGGATTTTCATCGAGCAAGTCTTTAAGCTTGTCAGTTTCCGTCAGTCTTGCCTTGAATTCTTTCCCTATGGAATCCACCTTCATGATCGAATGTGCCGGAATCATTAAAAAAGTATTATAGAAAAACTCGATTTTGTTCGGATCACCCGGCTCCCATGGCAGCTGGGCGGGATAAACGTCCAGAAAATCAGTCTCACCAACACTGAACAGGTTCGCGACAAACAACCCTTTGCGACCTTGCTCATCGGTAAATTCAAAGTTATAGCCTATATTAGGATCATCATTTTGAGAAAATA
>JARRRJ010000298.1:2331-6259 GCA_037380865.1 Sedimentisphaerales bacterium | reverse complement strand
AAAACGAACATAATGGGTGCTCAGAATGTTATAGATGCAGCGCTAGAGTGTCATGTCCAAAAAGTGATAGCTCTATCAACAGATAAAGCTGCAAACAGATGCATGGCAAGATCCTCAAACAGAAGTCAACCTCTTTACAGCAGAAGTCTTCGGAGCCGACTTTGTAAAAATATAAAGTATGAATGAAAATCCCCTGGATAATAACGGCTCTTTGAATTCTAACACTCATCTTGCAAGGATGATTCTCAGCACCTTTCTGCTAACTTTCATGACGGCGCGGATAGTGGTTTTTCTCATTATGTCTCACACGATCCCGGACCTTTACCTGTATGTTCGGGGAATGCACATTCATCATCTTAATTATGGAATTTTTCTGCTTTCGGGTGTAGGAGCTTATCTCTTGTTTAAACGTCCCGAGGACAGGTCCCTGAGAATTGCGGCGTGCATTTACGGCATAGGCATGGCTCTGACCTTCGATGAATTCGGGATGTGGATACATCTTGGCGGCAGCTACTGGCAGAGAGCGAGCTGGGATGCGATAGTAGTTGTCTCAAGTGCATTCGCGCTGCTCGCGTTTGCGCCGTCACTGAAGAGATTCAAGCCGCATCACTGGGTGACAGCTATCTTTCTAATTGTCATCCTGATTATTTTCGCCTTCTTATTCATTAAATCATTCAAGTATGCAGGAGAAATGCTCGGACCGAGACTGTATGAAATAGAATCGACCGCTCCGAAATGAGTTCCTGCTCTGACTGATTCTGCTGTTATCTTATATATTTGATGTCTAAGATTCTCGGGTCGTCTGCTTTGATTAATACGCTTCTTTGCCTGGTTGTATCGACTCCGAAATAGTCAAAGCAGCCAACTAACAGGTAGTCGATTACTTTTCGCATATCGTCGTTGCTTGTGCCCACAACTGCTTCTCCGACCCAGACAACTTTTTCAGTATTCGAGTGAGCTTCACTATTTCGCGAGGAGACTTCCAAAGAGAGCCACTGGTCATAGTAATTTTCATAATATGGTACGTAAGTTGTATATCCGAAACTATAGCCCGCGCGGTAGCCGCTGTGAAAGCCCAGGTACGTATTGTAGAAAGGTTCGTAACGATAAGATCCGTGCGAGCTCATGCCCTCTCTGAAACTGATTACGTATTCGCACTGGTTGATGTCCGAGACGGGGACATACTTATACCATTTTAGGATCGCTTCGATTTTGGCTTTGATCTGATTGTCGAATATTGGATTTCGTGAGTTCGGGTCATTTGCTTCAACGTAGAACGTTGCGTTGGGTTTTATCGGCTTAGGCGGTTCGGAATAGCCGTTGACGTGTACCCTGTATCCGGAAGTGCAGCCTGTCGCCAGGAAAGCAGAACAAGCCAAAACCAGGCCTAACTTTTTCATTTTTGATTCCCTTCAAAAGACCCTTTAATTTCGCAAAACACTCAACTTATAATTAACAAGTATAGCGAATTTGATGTCGATAGCAAGAAAACTGAGGCAAATCACATTGCTTCGAGGCTGATTTTTTGATTACGTTGCATTTAGATGCAATAAAACGACGGATTAAGCTCGTCTATACTTATACTCAAGGAAAGGAGTGTATATCTAACAAGTAAATAGAGCAAGTTTGTATCTGTTGTGAAGGAAACCATTTAGGCGACAAACGCAATTTTTTCAGTTCAGGTGTAACTTTTTTCAATTGTCGTCCACTATCCTATTGAAAAGGCTCGATTGCAGGGCTTTGAAATACAGACGGACGCATTTGAAAGGAGCCGAAAATGAACAGAAAGAACTACAAAACACTTATTATCGTTGCCGGAGTTGCCTTTTCGCTGTTAGGCGGGCAGATATTAGCAGCCGGGATGGGTCGAGGCATGGGTCGAGGCAGAGGTCGCGGCGCATTGGGCTTGGCCGGACAGGGCAGAGCATTGCAGCAGAATTTGAACGATGAAATCCAGGACGCCCAAACTCCTGATGATCAAACAACTCAGGCTCCCCCTCCGGGACGCGGCCAGGGCCGTGGTCTCAGGCGAGGTCAGGCCGCAGGCGCCGGGCCAGCCCTAAATGCCGGACAAAGACGCTGGAGGCAGGGCTGGACTCAGGGTTTCTCGCGAGGTTTTGCAGCAGGTCGCCGATCTGCACTCAATGAGCTCCAAAGACCGGGTATAGGACAGGGATTGCAGCAAAGACTGAGACAACGCATGGGAGCTCAACAAGGACAGGGCCAGGTACCGGCTGATGGAATCGAAGCCGGTCCCGTCACGGGCCCGGGCCAGCGCTTCAGGCGCGGCCAAGCGGGCGCGGCAAGTGTCCCGAATCCGATCGCAGGGCCTGGACAAAGACGCGGTCAGGGCAGAGGTTTAAGACGCGGCCGGGCCGGCGCACAGATAGATACGCCGGAACCATTGCCTGTTCCGGAAAACTAAAGTGTAATATACTCATGTGGAGCGCCCCGCTTGCGAGAAATCATACGGCGGGGCTTGCTCTATTAAAAAAACAGATTTAAACAGATATCGGGTAATTAAAAATGTTTTCATATTCGATAAATCCGGATTCAACTATAGACGCAGAAAATACTCTCAGGTCGTTCATAATCGGCATCTTTTCAGGAAATGCGCAAGTTGTCACGAATGTCATTGAATATGAGGAACCCTGTGCCGCGTCTATGGACATCGAGGATGTAAAACAAAGCCGAGACGGAAATCATGAAGCATATAAAAGGCTTATCGAAAGGCATCAGCAGAAAATTGCCAAAATTATGTGGCGATTTTCGAGGGACAAGCTGACGCACGAAGAGCTCGTGCAGGATGTTTTCGTTGAGGCTTATCTGAGCTTAACGACATACAAAAATCACGCGCCGTTTATCCACTGGCTCAGCAAAATCGCTACGCGCGTTGGTTACAGATACTGGAAAGAGCAGGCGCGCGAGAATAACAGAAAAAGTTTCACTTTGCAGAAGTGGGACAATGTTCTGGCTGAATCGCCCGGTAATATGGAAAGTGAACAAGCTGCTGAGATGGTTCACGCTCTTCTGGAACAATTGCCTCCTCGCGACAGACTTGTACTTACTCTGAGGTTTCTTGAGGGATACGACGTGGAGCAGACAGCTTATCGAACAGGCTGGAGCAAGAGCATGGTGAAGGTTCAGACGATAAGAGCAAAAGCAAAACTTAAGAAATTGTTTCCCGAAGCTTAAAGGAGACTGTGTTATGAAAAATCTTTTTGATATACTGTGTGAGAGAGCCAGGAACGAAGATTCGCCGCAGGTTAACGTAGCAGATAAAACCTTAGCTATAATTTCCGCAAGCGAAATTCGCACAGACTGGTTCTGGGACAGGCCGCTTATGTGGGTTGCGGCATTATCTTCAGCGACTGCCGTACCTGTCGTGATAATGGCAATTCTGCTTCACAATATGTGGGTTGGGCCGCTTTTTGAAATTTCACAAGCTGTTTCATGGGCAATGTAATGGAAAATTCAGATAAAAATAACAGTGCGAATTCAGAGCAAATCAGGCAGATAAAGAAAGTATTCTTCTGGCGCACAGCGTTTTTCGGCCTTGTAATTCTTGCATCAGGGATTATCATCGGAGGTGCCTCCATGTTCATTCTCGATACGCAAAAGCTCACAGCGCCTCCGCCCGGAGAGGAATTTGGCAATATTATGCCGCGACTTCGCAGAAACCTCGGACTAACCCAGGAGCAGGTAAATAATATCCGCCCGCTCCTGAACAAATATTTGCAGAAACTGGAGGAAATCCGCCAGGACGCACGCATCGACATAACGAGCACTTTGACAGAGATGAACAGGGATGTATCTCCGATATTGGCGGAAAACCAGAAATCGATCTGGGAGGGAGAACTTATCAGACTGCAGAATAACCTGGCTCCCTCCAGACCTCGCGGAGGCGGAGGCCTTGGAAGACGAGGAC
>JARRRJ010000298.1:0-2305 GCA_037380865.1 Sedimentisphaerales bacterium | reverse complement strand
TTGGAAGACGAGGACGGGGCGGCGCAGAAGCACCGGGAGCTATGGGAGGAAGACGCTATGGCGCTCGCGGTCAACAGGGAATGGGAAGGGGAGCAAGGAGAGGCTTCGGAACACAAGTTTCTCCACTGAGCGGACCAAATTTCCCTTCAAACAATATTATTGAGGATATTAATACAAATGAAATGACTTCAGGGAATTTGAAAGCGAATGACGCCAATGAGTAAATTCAGTTGGATTTAAATCGGATGCTTCCCTTGTTAATTCCACAATGTTAGTGCTTATTATTTTTTGATGAAGATAGAAAGGCCAAGCCGCCGATCGCGAGTACTAAACCTGAAGATGCCACATAGATGTTTTGAAGATACATTCCTTTTAAGTGAGCATCATAGTACCACTCGCGGTGATTTATAAACCAGCTTTTGTCTCCTGTGACTGAGTCAGGTTGTTGCATGATTTCTCGATATACCTGTCGTGCCTTTCGAGGTATCCTCGGGATAGAAGCGAAAGCAATAGATAGAATCGTCTCTTCTTGTTTTTTCCAGGTCTGCGGCCAGTTCTTTTGCTTTCATTCCGAAAGTAGTTGGTAAATGATAGCCTTCACTGATTTTAAATCTACAAAAACCAAGATTGATCCCAGTGGAGTGTGGATTAGAAAGCAGGGTATACGAAACTTTATGCCTGTTTATACTTTTGTCTTGAGCAATCTCGCCTAAATTTATCCAAGGTAAGAAACGTTCACCGCGAAGGCTCTTTAGAAGAATACCTTCTGAGTTGATGAGCATTGTATTACTGGCCATGATAAGAAGAGCATAAGCTTCAATGACTAAAGAGATACCTGATAGAGGCAGTATCGATCGAAACATAATAGAGACCGGTATGCTTAGAATAGCGCCGATAAATAGAACAATCGCAGATACGCGGAATAGGACCTCTTTGGATCGAGTGATCTTATATTCTTTGTTCAGCTCGAGAGTCATAGACACCTGTTACTTGCGAAGTGTGGCAATTAAAATAACGCCGAAACATAATGCTGCTGATGCCAGACAAATGCCTGCACCAATAAAATCATTATGATCATTGATGGCTATTATGCCGCCATATATAGCTGTTACACCCGCCACAATGCAGCCTATCACACAGATGCCAATAGATATATCTGTTAATCCTTTTTCATCTTTCATTTATATTTCCCTTTAGTTGTTAACATGTTAATCCTTTTTCATCTTTCATTTATATTTCCCTTTAGTTGTTAACATATTATTCTATTATTTACGTATAACATTATAATAAGATATAGTTGACCTGTAGATTGTAAATATAGACAGTTTCCTATTTGTGAAACCTGCATTCTATCTTCGTCGGTGAAATGCGAACAACAAATGCAACTATTAGCCCTAACGGCTGGTCCGAGAATCATAAATCACATCGCGACATGGAATGTACACTTCTATTGTCGGATCGACAAGAAAAAATCTGTGTCTGAATCAAGGAATTCATATCACAGGCCGGCATAGACGCACCCAAAATCATAGACTCTATCCAGATGCATCGGGAGTAAATCCGAAATAATCCTGTCCTGAGCTTGGTCGAGTGGAATCAAATATTTAGGCTCAAATGATCAAAACAAGAGTGTAAGTCTATATATGACATCAAGTTACAAAATTCTATTTTTAAAAACACGCATAAAAACAATAGTGTATGGAGTGTAGTACAGGGGTGGGAAACGTCTCTGTGACTTCCTGTTTTTGTTGTTATCCGTAATTTTGCAATAAATCTACTGGTTTGCCCGTCTTCTTTATTGATGTTTATATTCTATTGAAAGAAGAGTGCAGTAAAAATTGATTCAGTCATTTGTTCTGTTTTTGTCATTAAAAGTATGACATAACACATTTTATGAAGACAATTTTCAAGGGGCTGAAGATGGCAAGAAAAATTTTTTTATTGATTACGGGAGCGGCATTGCTGCTGACAATGGTTCATAGCTTATCGGCTCAGAGAATGGGACGCGGAGGTTTTGACAATTTTGGACGCGGGATGGGTCGCGGCGGACCGAGAGGCAGAGGAGGTTTTACGTCCCCACAAGCTTCGCCTGTTCCTCTAAATAATGAAGAAAAACATATCCTGAGTGTTCTCGATGGGATGAATCGCACCCAGAGTGCCGGAATGATGAACGTTCCAACTGTCGACGGCAGATTGCTTCGATTGCTCACTGAAGCAGCAAATGCCAAAACTGTTGTTGAAATCGGCACTTCGAACGGGTATTCAGGAATCTGGTTCTGCCTGGCTCTTCGCACAACCGGCGGAA
>JARRRJ010000297.1:0-10609 GCA_037380865.1 Sedimentisphaerales bacterium | reverse complement strand
AATTTGAAATTCTATGTGACAGATATCCTTCCCATCGGCTTTGATTTTCCGGACGTCAGGCTTCAGCTCAATTTTGGCCGGCGAGCCTGCTGTACTTAGGGTGTATTGGCATACCTCTTTCCCATCGTTAATTCCTACCGCTCTTAGCGTCCCCGGCTCAAAATCGGTGCTCCATGACAGAACGCCCGCTCTGGCATCCGAGTGCGGCTGTGTTCCGATAAGTTTATCGTTAAGATAGAGCGAGACGTTTTGGCAGTTTGTGTAGCAGGTTATGTCTGCGGTGCTGTTTTCGGTCAAATTCCAGCCTTGCGAAGCGCCAAAGCCTCCGCGTCGTCTTCCGAAGGAGCCTCTGCCACCACGCGAAGAGCGATCGCCGCGGCTCTGGGAAGCGGCTATATATACCATAGGCTTGTCGCTCCAAAGGCTCTGTCGGAACCAGCCGATAGGTTTTTTGAAGCCGCACAGGTCCGCGAGACCAGCGCCGTTGGCCCTGTTCGGGAAGCGATTTGCCTCGCCAAGGTAATCGATGCCTGTCCAGAGGAACTGACCTGAAATGTAATCATTGTCAGTCACCGCTGTCCAGAGATTGTAGCGATCGTCGTTTTCGCTGCCGTAAATTACTCGCTCGGGATATGTCTGATGGTCGGCTTCGTAATATTGTTCCTGGTAGTTGTAGCCAACTATATCGAGTAATTCCGGCAGACCTACTGCGTTCGACATGGTGATGCTTGCAAGCGCCGCGGTGACGGGGCGGGTCGAGTCCAATTTCTTTACCGCGGCAACCAGGGGTCTCGCACATGTGAGAAGGTTCTCAGCGGCCGGCTGAGTCGGACGATAGCTATTGCCCAGCGACGGGTCGGAAAAAGGGTCGTTCGGGTAATCTACTTCGTTTCCGATGCTCCACATTATGATGCTCGGGTGATTCCGATCACGCCTGACCATATCGCTGATATCGATGACAGACCACTCCGTGAAAAATTCCGCGTAACCGAACCGGCTCGGAAGACCGTTATTTCTTCCTGTCACCCACTTGTTTTTGCCGGGCGTAAATTCGTCAAACGCTTCGTCCATTACGAGCAGGCCGATTTTGTCGCACATGTCGAGCAGCTCCGGTGCCGGCGGATTGTGACTCGTCCTTATCGCGTTTGCTCCAAGCTCTTTCATTAATAATAGTCGCCTTTCGAGCACTTTGCCAGGTACAGCCGCTCCGAGACAGCCCGCGTCATGGTGCAGGCATACACCTTTCATCTTCATGGATTTGTCATTGAGGAAAAATCCTTTGTTCGGGTCAAACTTGATTGTCCTTATACCGAAAGTTTCACTTGTTTGGTCAATCGGAGTTGAATCGCTCACTATCCGGCTTTGCAGCGCGTATAGTTCAGGTGATTCCACAGACCATAATTGGGGACTGCTCACTTTAATTTCCCGCGTCAAAGTCACTTCTTTGCCGGCTTCTATCGTCTGATCGTTCAGAGCTGTGTTAAAAGTTTTTCCGTCCGGGGAAGCGATTTCCAACAACAGTGAAAATGTTCTGCTTTGGTCAGAATCATTCTTGATTGCAGTTTCAACGCGAACCAGAGCAGAATCCGCAGATACTTCAGGTGTGGTGACATATGTCCCCCAGTGTGCTATATGGAGTTTGTCACTGATGCGCAGGCGAACGTGGCGATATATCCCGGAGCCTGTGTACCATCGCGAATCGGCAAACTTTGTATGGTCCACGCGCACCGCGATGACATTATCGTCTGTGCCGAAATTCAGAAACGGCGTCAGGTCGTATTGAAAACTGGAATAGCCGTAAGGGCGCCTCCCGACGAACTGGCCGTTGATCCAGACTTCGGAGTTATCATAAACGCCGTCAAATTCAATAGCGACTATTTTACCTTTGTAAGAATCATCGAGGCTAAAATGCTTGCGATACCAGGCGATTCCGCCGGGAACGTAGCCGTTGCCGCTGCCGTAGTCGGCACTGAAGGGTCCTTCGATGCTCCAGTCGTGCGGCAGATTTATTTTTTGCCAGTCGGAGGAATCGTCGAATGCAGGGATCATCGCATTTGGGAAATCATTTTTACTGAAAAGCCAGTCGAAATCGAAATCGAGATAAGTTCCGGCAAAGGTATTAGAAGCTGCCATCAAAACAAGGAAAATCACTATGCGTTTCATATTGAAACCTTTCAAATGTGAACTGATAAAGTCTTTACACAATCATGCTTCAAGAGTATCGTGTAAAGAGCCTGTTAAGTCAATGCCAACTATAGCAATATATGAATGTACACGAGGGGGCGCCATATTTTTGTCAAGCTACTGTTTTTGGGATTTAATCGGCCGGATCTTGATATTGCGGAAAGAAACCTGGCCGTGATCTCCCTGCAGAGCGATATAGCCGCTATTCGATTTGGCAAACAAAGGCATTCTGCTGAATTTGCTTTTTGCTACTCTGTCTTTGAAATCATTGCTGCCCAGGACGTATTCGAAATACTTGACGCCATTTATTATGTGTTCGCACTTTTCAGGCGTAATCAATAAAGTTATATGGTTCCACTGGCCGACAGGTTTTGTCGCATCGAGTATTTTGTCGGTATTCGGGTCCATCGGCGGCTGATAAAGGTCGTAGAGCCAGCCGCAGCGAATCGGATCCGCCGCTTCTTTGTTGTCCTCAAGCTGGAATTCGGGACCTGTAGCCCACGTTGAGCCTGCTTCGTCTGTAACGTGATATATAATTCCGCTATTGCCTGCTTCGGTAATATTGTATTCGAGCTGAAGCTCGAACCAGTCAAATTTATCGTTTGTGCACAAGTCACCTGCGTTGCCCGGATCTGCGCAAACAAGCGCGCCGTCTTTAACCTGCCATCCGGGACGAACGCTCTGACGTCTGAAACTGTGCCAACCCGAGAGGTCATTGCCGTCAAAGAGTAGCTTCCAGCCTGATTTCATTTCCTCTTGAGTCAGAGTGTTTGGTTTTGCAGGTTCGTTAGCATCGGATTGGGCCTTCACAACAGATGAAAAACATGAACAACTTCTCATTTTTGTTCGCCTCCCGGCAGATTATGCATGTTTTTGTTTTCTGATCTAAAGCATGTAAAGAAATGGGCGGTAGAGGACTTGAACCTCTGACCTCCTGCGTGTCGAGCAGGCGCTCTAGCCATCTGAGCTAACCGCCCCCGTTTCGAATCAATTTCTCTTATTATACAATAAATCCAGATTTTGCAAGCAAAAATCCGCAGAAAAAAACAGGCGGTTTTAAAGGCTTTTTAAGAATACAGGAATTGTTATTCCTCGTTTTTAGTGTTTTTCCGGAGTATGTTGTATTCGGTCTCGAAGCGGAGTTTATGTTTGACTTCTTCCTGTGCCAGAGCCATTAACACTTCCTTGGACTGCTGATCATGAATGCTGTTTATGAGATTCACGTATATCCTGAATGCCGCTTCTTCTTTCTCCATTCCCAGTAAAAGCACATCCATGTAATCCATATCCAGGGGCGCCGGTTCGTTCGTCAGGATGTATTCGTTTGCAGGCCTCGCGGGCTGAAGCTCAGTTGATACAGTCCTGCCTGTCTTGATAATTTCCAGCTCCAGCTTTGCTTTATGCTCCAGTTCTTCTCTGGCCAGAAGCTCAAGAAATCTGCGAATCCGCGGGTCCAGAACCCTGTCAGCCAGGGTCATGTAGAGGTTATAGGCTTCGTTCTCACGGGATATCGCAAATTCGAGAATTTCTTCGTCAGAATCGACTTTGCCCATGGCTCTTTCCTTTTCGTGAGGATTCGCACTCTTTCAAGCAAATCCTTGTTCTTTAAAATTTGCTTTTGTTTTCAGGATTCTCCGGGACATATTTTCCCGGGAATCATTTTGTCATGTCCATTTAACGATTGTACCTGCTTCTCAGCGATTGGCAACCACGAATTCTTCAGGATTTCAGCAATTTACTTGACTATTATGCTGGGTACCCCTAAAATGAAATTAGTAATCCATTCTCCGTAGCTGGTACTGTATGCATTGAGCGGCACAGCACGAGATTGCTGAGGATGAATTCGCAGTTTAGTTTAATCGGAGTTTTTTGCGGATGGCGAAAAGTAACATGAAAAAAGTAGTTTTTATTTCATCTTTTCCGCCAAGAAAGTGTGGAATAGCGACTTTTGCCTCGGATTTAATAGAAAATACAGCGACAGCGGCCAAAGGGGAATTTGAGCCTTTGGTGGTCGCGATGCGCTCGGATGACCAGAAATACAACGAGCCGGTAAAATTTGAAATTCACGAAAACATCAAAAGCGATTATATTTGTGCCGCTGATTACATAAACTTCAGCCATGTCGAGGTAATCAGTGTTCAGCATGAATTCGGTCTTTTCGGCGGCGCCGGCGGCCAGTACCTGAGCCTGCTTCTCAACAGGCTCAAAGCGCCTGTGATAACGACACTTCATACAGTTCTCGATGAGCCTGAGCCTGAATATTACAAGTCAATGGTCGAGGTTTGCGCAGCTTCACACAAAATAATTACGATGAACAGGCGCGGCGTCGATATGCTGCAGGAAATTTATAATATTCCCGCAGGAAAGATAAAGCTCATTCCCCACGGGATTCCCGATTTACCTTTCGTGGACAGCAATTACTACAAACACCAGTTCGGGCTCGAAGACAGAAGAACAATGCTCACTTTCGGACTCTTGAGCAAGAACAAAGGTATTGAAGTAATGCTCGAAGCAATGCCGGAGATAATCGAAGCAGATCCTTCTGTGATATATATTGTGCTTGGAATGACACATCCAAACATTCTCAAAAACGAGGGTGAATCGTACAGGTTCAGCCTTCAGCAAATGGTTAAGGACCTGGGAATCGAAGAACATGTGATTTTTCACAACAGGTTCGTCAACGACCAGGAACTTCACAACTTTCTCTGTGCTACCGATATTTATGTGACTCCTTACCAGGCGGAAAAACAGTTGACCAGCGGCACATTGTCATTCGCGGTCGGGACAGGTAAAGCAGTTGTTTCCACGCCTTACTGGGCCGCAGAAGAGCTTCTCGCTGACGGCCGCGGCAAATTAGTCTCCTTCAACGACTCACGGGGAATGGCAGAAGCTATTGTAGAAATACTTGAGAACGATTCCCTCTTCTATTCGCTCAGAAGAAGAGCTTACGACTACGGCAGGTTCAGGACATGGCCCAGGATAGGACAGGCCTACTGGAAACTCTTCAGCGCCAAGAGATTACCCCTAAGAATTGCGACCAGGAGCACACTTTCTGCCGCAGAGACAATATCAAATATCGAGGTTCCTGAACCGTCGCTCGACCACCTTATAAAGCTTACTGACGACACTGGACTCTATCAGCACGCAACATTCACGATACCGAACCGCGAGCATGGATATTGTACAGATGATAACGCCAGAGGCGTGATTGCGATGACGCGTTATTTCACACAGTACCCGGACCCGCAGGCTTTGCAGCTTCTGGAAAAATATCTCTCGTTTATCATGTACTCGCAAAACAGTGACGGTTCAGTCAGAAATATGATGTATTTCGATAGAACATGGTACAAGAATGAAGCCAACCATGATGCTTTCGGCAGAGTTTTATGGGCTTTCGGAACTGTCATGGCGTCTCCGCCCGCACCGGCGTATTTGTCTATTCTCAAGGACAGATTCGATAAATCCGTTCAGCTGATACAAAAGCAGAAGCCCAAAGGAATGGCTTATTCCATACTGGGAATGTGCGATTACCTGAAGCATTTTCCGGGAGCAAGTGACATTAAGAGGCAGCTCGAGTTAGCCGCAGAAGGACTCGTAACGCAGTTCAGGGAAAGCTGCTATCCCGATTGGCGATGGTTCGAGGATGCAATCACGTATGATAACGCCGTATTGCCGCATTCTCTGTTTGTTGCGGGAATAACATGTGATAATAAGCGCTACATAGAAATAGCAGAAGAAAGCAGTGAATTTCTGCTCAAGCATTCTTTGAACGGCAAACATTTCAGCTTTGTAGGCTGCAACGGCTGGTTCGAACGCGGGAAAACGAAAGCTTCTTTCGACCAGCAGCCGATAGAAGCCGCGAGTATGGTCATGATGCTCAGAGCCGCTTACGACGCTACGCTTAATGAAAAATACCTGAAACTACAGAGAAAAGCGTTCGACTGGTTCCTCGGAAGGAATGACCTTCACATTCCGCTTTACGATTTCAGAACTAAAGGCTGCAACGACGGCCTTATGCAGGACGGCGTAAATATCAACCAGGGTGCTGAAAGTACGTTGAGCTTTTTGTTAAGCCTGCTTTCGATTGTGGAAACTTACGCGATTATTGATAAAATAAAAGACGCGCAAAATATTTCTTTGGTGAAAGATAAACTGTTAGAACCGGTAGAAGAAAAAAGAAAGCCTGCAAAAACTGCCATAAAAAACATCTCCATACCTCCGGAACCGGAACAAAAACAGATCGAAGAGCATGCCTGATGGAGGTTTCTCGAAAACTCAGAGAAATATTCTAATTCTGATTATAAAGGAATATGAATGGCTCAGCGTGAATATTCGGATTATCAAAAGGATGTCATATCCAATTATTATAAGAAAATCAATACGATAATGCTCCATAAGCTCTCTGAACTTGTAAGCGAGTTGTACACAGTTGATTCGCAGGCCAAAGCTGACAAGCTCTGGCAAAGGGTACACAAAGCGATGGTAAAGCTGGGTATTCCCGAAGCTATCATGAATCATATCATGGAAAAGAAGGATGTTCAGGTCCTGGCCAGGAACCTCCAGGAATGGCACTATATTGATAGCAGCCGCAAGTATAGGGGCGCAGACAGCCGCAGAGACAGAGACCGCTCCGCAAAGATTATTGGAAATTACTGTGCTCGAAAAAAGTTCGGGTCATCCGGTTCCCGGCGCAGAAGTCACCATCAGAGCCATCCTGGAAGCAGGCGGTGATATAAGGAATAAGGGCCTGACAGATGAAAGGGGAATTTTCACTCTTCCTATCCCTGATAAAGATATCCAGCTCCTGCGCCTGGAAGCTGTCAGGAACGGCTACGCACCGGTTCAGCTATCTCTGATTGCATCCGAAATAAATCAGAAAATCTCGACTCAGCAGACTCTCAACCTCGACAAGGGAACAGAAATCGGAGGAAAGGTTCAGGATGAGCAGGGCAATCCCATCGAAGGAGTTACAGTCTCCATCTCTCTGCAAAGTGAAGACCGGGCTGAGACCGCGGTCATCTCAGGGCACGAGGAAAAAACGGATGCCAACGGCCTGTGGCTCTGTGACATCATTCCCGAAAGACCTGAGAGAATTATGATTCGTTTCTCGGACCCGAATTATCGAACCGAAAATTTCAGGGCGCAGGCGCCTTCGCCTATGGTACAGCTCCTTCGGGAAATGAAGCATGTGATGATAATGCACAGGCAGTTGAACCTTACAGGCCAGGTACTCAACAGAGAAGGAGAGCCCATCGAAGGAGCTTTAGTCGCGCAGGGCGCAGACAGGAGAACCCTGTTTTATCCCAGTACAAAAACCGACAGCGAGGGACGCTTTACTTTTCAAAATGTCACTCTGGGTGAAATGATTCTGACCATCCAGGCGCCGGGATACAGTCCCGATTCGATAAGGTTCATAATAGACAGGCAAATGTCACCAATTGTATTTCGTCTCGAGCCGGGACATACTATAAAAGGTCGAGTCGTCGACCCGAACGGAGACCCTGTACCACGCGCAACAGTCGGCGCTGATACATGGCACGAATTCCGCTCCCTTACATGGGAAACGCTAACTGACGCGAACGGTTGTTTCGTCTGGAACGATGCGCCTCCTGATGAGATTTCAATCAATGTCAACAAAAGACGTTATATAATAATTCGCAATTATACGATCGAGCCTTCGGAAGAAGAGCATGTAATAACGCTTCTTCCCGAGCTGGTAATTTATGGTCGTATTATCGATGCCGACTCGAATGAGCCTGTGAACGATTTCCGGTTCTTTCCAGGTGTCGAAGGAGGCGCAGGTCAGGATATCGCGTGGAAGCCGGGTCTGAAAATTACAGACAGCAACGAGTATGTAATGAGATTCACGTACCCGAGTGACGAATACTATATTCGTGTGGAAGCCGAAGGCTACGAAACGCAGGTTTCGCGACCTGTTTCCGGAGAGGAAGGCAACGTCGCCCTGGATTTCAGACTCAGCAGAATCATTCCTGTTGCGGGAACAGTATTGTCACCCGATGGAAGTCCTATCGCAGATGTAGAAGTGATGGTCGTAACGCGACAGCTTAGCATATTGAACGGCAAAGCAGGCAGGCGTCCTTCCGTTGATAATCTAAGTGTGAAAACCGATACCGATGGCAAATTCAGCTTCTTCCCTAAAGCCAATGAATACTCATTGGTAATTTTGAATGACCAGGGTTATGCATTTATAACACCTGATGATTTAGCTTCGATGGAAAATATAAAGTTGACCGCCTGGTCGAAGCTCGAAGGAACTCTCAAGATAGGCGTCGAGCCCGGAGTTAAAGAAAATGTCATTTATACGCCGCAGTCTATGCCTCTGCTTTCGGGAGTGACTTTCGCCTACCAGACGCAGACAGACGAGAATGGCAAATTTGTTTTCGACAGAATCCCCGCAGGTGAAGGCTCAGTCACTCGCTCCCTCAGAACAAAAGGCAATATTCAACTCAACACGCATACAGTTCGCATCGAAGCGCGGCCGGGACAGACTGAAACCGTTCGCGTTGGTGGAACAGGACGGCCTGTCACAGGAAAAATCATAATACCGGAGCAAATAAAAAACAGGACGAACTGGCAATACGTCGAAGGTAACCTGAATATAAATTCGCCCGATAATCCTTATCTTCTCATCAGCTTCGAAATAAATAACGATGGCTCATTTCGCATCGAGGACGTCCCCGCAGGCGAATATTTACTTTACATACAGGCATTCGACCAGAGTTCTCAGCCTCATTTGTCGAACATGGAACAGGTAGGCTCATTGACGCATTCTTTCAATGTACCCGAGCCGCAGGGAGGCAGAAGTGACGAAGCACTTGCGCTTGGCGAATTCGAGCTCGAAATAACAACCGATACCTCGGAAGGAAGGACTTTAATGGGAAAGACCATCTCCGACTTCAAAGATATCACAACCGAATTTTCAAAAGAGCAGGCACAGGGAAAGTCACTCCTGATTTGCTTCTGGGATTACGAACAGAGACCATCGAGAAACTGCGTCCTCGAGCTGAACAAAAGAGCGGCTGACCTCAAGCAAAAAGGCATGGAAACAATAGCAATTCAAATCGCGAATATCGACAAGAAAACAATAGACAACTGGCTAAAGGAATACGAGATTAATCTCCCAACAGGCTCAGCAGGAGAGAACGAATCTAAAATTCGCTACGACTGGGGAGTAAAGGCGCTGCCCTGGCTGATTTTGACGAATGAAAATCATATTGTAACGGCAGAGGGATTTTCGATAAATGAGCTGGATGAGAAGCTCAAATAGAGAAGTGGAACCAATATACTCAACGTGTTGAATCTGGTAGATTAGTCTTATCCTCAGCCTGCAGGGTGAGATTAATTCCTTTGCATTTGCCTGGTTTCAGAGATATACTGTCTTAATAAGATTTTCCGGAAATTTTTTTGTATTCCTGAATTTTATATTAACAAAAGCCTTCCGGGAGCGACTTATTTTTATTTGGAGACAGATATGTCCGAAGAATATTCAGCTACTACGAAGATTTACCCGACCGCGGAGCATGGGATGCTCAGTATGCGTGACATGCTGGACTATTTCGAGAAACGCGGTGCGCTTCGCGTTTCTGATTTGCACGTAAAAGTAGGTGCTCCGCCTGCGTATCGTATCGACGGGGACCTGGTAAAGCTCAAAGGTCCGAACGTGAATGATGATATGGCGAGAAAGCTGATTTTCCCGTTTCTTAGCAGGGAGAATATGCGAAAATTCCAGACTAATCACAGCGTTGACTGCTCCTACAGGCTCGGCTCGCTTCAGTTTCGTATAAATATCTTCATGGAAAACGACGGCATGGCAGCAGCTATAAGGGCGCTTTCGCTGGATATTCCCAAGGTCGAGGACATAGGTTTTCCCAACAATGTCTGGGAAGACATGATCGCGCGCAGGCATGGACTCGTCCTTATGACAGGCATCACGGGAGCAGGCAAGTCGACGACGATAGCCGCTCTTGTTCACAGAATCAGTCAGAAAAGCGCGTGCAGAATTATGACTGTGGAAGACCCGATAGAGTATATTTTCCCGCAGCAATATTCCATCATTTCGCAGCGCGAAGTAGGCAGGGATGTCACGTCTTTTCACGGCGGCTTAAAGGAAATGCTGCGCCAGGACCCGGACATTATTTTCGTAGGTGAAATGCGCGACGCGGAAACTATTTCGATGACGCTCATGGCCGCTGAGACAGGACACCTTGTTTTTTCCACATTACATACGAGAGACGCGACAGGCTCAGTGACGCGAATTCTCGATTATTTCCCCGAAGGAAGACAGGCGGAAGTGCGAAACCAGCTCTCGCTCGGGCTGGCTTATATTGTCAGCCAGAAGCTCATACCCAAAAAAGCAGGTGACGGCAGAATCGTCGCGATGGAAATTCTCAATAACAATTACGCC
>JARRRJ010000296.1:0-3965 GCA_037380865.1 Sedimentisphaerales bacterium | reverse complement strand
CCGTCTGCACTGGAAATGCCGGTTGATGGCCTGATGTAATCATGGTAAAATCATGGATAACCAAAGCGCTGAAGTGAAAGGGCCACATTATGCAAATAGGAAAACGGTCAGAGAAAGGGAAAAGCCTTCTGCCCAGCCGAGACGGTTTCACATTAATAGAGCTCCTTGTTGTAATCGGCATAATCGCAGTGCTTATGGCGATACTGATGCCGGCCCTGCAGCGTGCGAAAAGGCAGGCGAGAACAATCGTTTGCAGAAAAAACCTGAGTCAGTACGGTCTGGCGACAAGAATGTACCTCGATGATTTTGAAGGCTATTTTCCGTATTCGTTCAGTTGGCTGTACTCGAGAAACAACACAACCGGCTGCCGGTGGCATGACAAAGCAAATAATCTCATCAACAAACCCGAAGATGCCGGCGTGCTCTGGTCCTACTTGAAGGATAAAGATATTCATCTGTGTCCGGATTTCGACGTTGTTGCAAGGATGACCGGCTGCCCCGTCTGTAACGGCAAAACCATTCCTGTCGAACCTCAATACAGTTACTCTATGAATTCTTACCTGAACGGTGACGCATGGTCGATGGTTCCCGATCAATATCGCGCAGGTTCGGAAAAGGCTAAGAAAGAACTCGGAGTAAAGAATCCGGCGCAAGTGTTTTTATTTTCCGAGGAAAATACCTGGGCTATCGAAGGTCTCAGCGGTGCCGGAATAAACGACAACAACCTTCGCGCCACGCCTTCCAACACCACCGACTGCTTCGCTACATATCAGAATACTTCCGCCTCCAGGCTCGATCTTGGTTATGCAAATGCAGTCTTCGTGGATGCGCACGTCGAGCAGGTTTCGCCGTACCCAGCCGGAAATACCTTCAGATTAAGCTGGCCTCTCGGCCCGCCTATACCGGAATGGTAAGATCAGATTACATGTAACACGCTAAAACTAAAGGAGTCACGCGAAAGAATTAGCTCTGATCTTGTTAATGAAATCAAAGGTGATAACATAGTCTCAGTATGGCATATCGGGTACAAGAACTTCGTATTTAGATATGATGCTGTTACAGGAGAAAATTTCAGTGAGAATTAAGAACTATATAATTTTTCTTGCTTTCTGCCTTGTCATCTTTGTAATAGGAATTTACCTAAAGCAAGCGTTGAAACCGCCACTTAAGCTAATGTCAATAACATCACAGGTGGAAATGTATGTAAATAGAATGTCATATTACTTAACCGTTTATTATGAGAACTCCACGGCATCAGGAAAAGAAATTGAAACTTCCGAGGTCATAAGCTTTTTTGAAAGTGAATGTGATTCTCTTTCTTTGAATATCTTTTCAAAAAAACCAGAAAAAATTAGTAAATATGACTTTGGTGTTTTTCTTTTACTTCCAAAAGAACTAAAAAGTCTAGCTCCCACTATCATAGCTTATACGACACCAATAGAAAAAGAAAAAAGGTTTTTTAGAATAGCCTTATTTTTGAATGGTACTAATATGACAGCAGTAACAGTTGATAGCTATTCTCTTGAAAAAGTTCTTGGTTTGGATAAATTGGAGAAAAACTCTATACCAGATTTTTACTATTGTTTGTCAGTGACCAAAAAGTAATAAGAATATTATTTCGCAAATTAAAGAGGTCGCTTACAATTGTTTGAAGTGACATCAATCAAATATGTGCTCCGTATTGAGTTAGCATATTCATTATAGTTATCTCTATCTGCCACAACGATGGTCATATGTATGCTGCGAAAAACACCGAAATGCGGGTGGGAATTGTGTTCGCATAAATTCAGTTTTGTTCTGCAATACAGTATAATTTATTTGAGGTATGAATAAAGAGACGTCTCTCAGCGATAGCGATTGAACCCTGGACAGGTTCGTCTTCCATATCGATTCTCGAAATTATCCTAAAATCATTCCCGCCTGCCTGAAGAACGACAGCCTCCGCTTTCTGGCTTATACAATAGAGCTTGTCATCTCCTGCGGTGACAGATGCCCACCACGGGTCATCACCACCGAGCTTTCCCTGCCATTTCTGTTTGCCTGTCTTTGCGTCTAGACAGGTCAAGACGCCTCCTGACCTGTCTGCCAGAACATAAACATTTCCTTTATAAAACAGCGGCGTGCTGCAATCCGGTGAAGGCCCTTCGAATCGCCATGCAATGTCATTATCGGAAAGAGTTCCTTCCCCGCCGCTCTTTAGTGCGAAAAGACCGAGATCACCTCTTGGCGGAATCGCGTAGATTAATCCTCCCCCAATTGATATTGAGGCGATATTACGATCAATTCCTTTCTTTTTCGGGTTTTCGGGGTACCTGTAGCGCCATATTTCTTTGCCTGTTGCTGCATCATTAGACGTGACATAAGAGGCTCCGATATTAAGAATTTCCCATCCCGCGCCATTTTGAAACAATACAGGTGAAGTGTAGGAATCGAGCGACTCGTCCTGAACATCCGATTGTCGAAGTTGTTTCCAGATTTCTTTTCCATTCGATGGATCAAGAGCAAGCAGAAAGGAATCGAGGTTCGTACCTTTTGGCGAGCGATACGAAGTATCCCTTCGAAGGACGAGAATATAAAGCTTATTTTCAAAAAGCAATGGACTCGAACTGTAACCATATTTTTGTGAAATATTGCCATATTCGTCTTCGATATTTCGTGACCAGATGAGATGTCCCTCGTAATCCAGTGCGGCCAAATCACCGCTGCCGTACATAAAGTAAACAAATTTGCCATCGGCCACAGGAGATGGCGTAGCCAGGTCATTATTTGGTGCCTGCCTGTCGGATTCTGCAATTTTCTTTTGCCAGACTTGCTCACCTGTTCGTGCATCAAAGCAAAATGCAAGGAGGTCATCGCTTTTCTTATCTGTAGAGCTTATAAAAACTCTGCCTCCTGAGACAACGGGAGTAGCAGACCCGGGCCCGGGAAGTTCTTTAACCCAGGCGACATTTTGTGTTTTACTCCAGGTGGAAGGCAGATTTACTTCCTCGCTCGAGCCGTTCATAAAAGGCCCTCTCCAGTGCGGCCACTCTCCAGCCGATACAGTGCCGCTTAATAAAACAATCCCGACAAACATCTTTAAATATCTATTGTCTATCATGCCATCATCCTTCTATCAGTAAAAGGTACAGATTCTGCGACAAAAATCCATTCTACAATAATGCGGCGGACCTTCTACAGTGTACCAAATTTTTTCATGAAAATTCAACCTTTTTACAAAGCTGACTTCACATTCCTCATTTTCTTTGTCATAGAGCTAAATATAGATCAATGTCACTTGACAAAAATACACCTGACACCAGAAAAATTCCTGTTTATAAATACAGGCAGGTACCCTGTATTGCAAGTTTATAGTAAAACAAAGATATATAGAGGGAATCACAACACGCGTCGTTTACCTGAGCTGATCACAAAGTGACCGACCAGCCGGTCGTTGACGACGATCGTGAACATCGTGTCTTCCTTGCATCTTGTGAGGCATGCTGCCCGGACGGCTGTGAGGTCCTCTCCGACTGCAGTGAATGTACGCTCCGAGGCGTTCTCCCGAGTAAATACTCCATTGGCATCGGGACCCTGTTGATTGGCTCCCTTGCTGAGAAAGGACTTATTGAGGTTACCTTCGATCATGTATTTTGCGCCCTGCTGCGAAGCCACCGTCGGGGTGCCCTTGAGAATGTGCTTCGCGGTCTTCTCGCAGTCCGCCTTCTTACCTCGGATTCGGACCTTGACACCACGATCGATGAATTCCATGCTGACTTTCTGTTTAATAGCGGCGATGGCATCGGCTCCGGTAATCTTCTCGTACCCATCAGCGGTTGCCTGAGCGGCCTGCGCGACCTCGGGTTTCGACTCCTGAGACGGCGCATCCGTCTCACTGGACTCGCCTTGATTTCGGAGTTTACCACGGAAGATGGGTCCGTGTTTCCCTTCTAAGGAGGTTACGCTTCCATGTCGTCCTACGAAGT
>JARRRJ010000295.1:0-3966 GCA_037380865.1 Sedimentisphaerales bacterium | reverse complement strand
CTTGTCATAGCCCAAAGCACAGAGAATATCCCGGGTCGAATCTGCATCGCTGACTTCGATTTCAATTTCGCGCCGCCTCTTATAGCTGCTCTTTTCTTTTGCGCCTTTGTAGGTCAATATATATTTCGTTTCATTCCGGGCAGTCTGCGCGCGCAGCCTGATACAGCTATCGGCTTTCGTCAAAGTATCGTGTTCATCGTCAAACAATACATCTTCCTGCGGCTGTTCCGCGACAAACTCCGCGCCAAGTTCTTTCAATCTTTCCCTGACTTTTTCCAGGGAATCCACTTTTAATTTTGCTTCGATTTCAGTACTCATTTATATTACGATATTAACCAAACGTGATTTGACAACAATGACCTTCCTGGGCTCTTTGCCTGCTATAGCGGACACTACTCTTTCGCTGCCTAATGCTTTTTGCTTGATTTGCTCTTCATCCGTATCTGCAGGCACTACTATTTTATCTCTTATTTTTCCATTGACCTGTATCGCCAATTCTATTTCTTTTTCCTTGATAAGCTCCTTATCATATTCGGGCCAGCTCTCGTAAGCCAGAGTGTCACTGTGTCCCAGCTTTTCCCAGAGCTCCTCGGAAATATGAGGAGCAAACGGAGATAATGTCAGGACGAGCTTCTCGACTGCATTTTTCGGAATATCTTCGAGTTTCATAAGATGATTAACCAGTATCATCATAGCGCTTATGGCAGTATTGAATCCGAAATTCTCTATATCGTCGCCAACTTTCTTTATTGTCTGGTTCAATAGTCTCAGTGTAGCTTCATCCGCCTGAGTTTCTTTTACAGCTTTATCGAGTTCTCCCGATTCCTTGTCGATTACCAGTTTCCAGAGCTTCTGCAAAAATCGATGAACGCCTTCGACGCCCTGCATACTCCATGGTTTAATCGCTTCGAGAGGTCCCATGAACATCTCGTAGAGTCTCATCGAATCGGCCCCGTAATCTTCGATGACTTTGTCGGGATTTACCACGTTGCCGCGTGACTTGCTCATCTTCTGGCCGTCCTCGCCGAGAATCATACCCTGGTTGACGAGTTTTTTGAAAGGCTCCCTGGTAGTGACATATCCCAGGTCATAAAGGAATTTGTGCCAGAATCTTGAGTATAACAAATGAAGTACCGCGTGCTCTGCGCCGCCGACATATAAATCGACAGGCATCCAGTATTTTTCTTTTTCCGGGTTCCAGCTTTTTTCGCTGTTACGAGGATCGAGGTATCGCAGGTAGTACCAGCAACTTCCCGCCCACTGGGGCATCGTATTTGTCTCGCGTTTCGCTTCTGTTCCGTCAGGCAAGGTGACATTCACCCAATCAGTGACATTAGCCAGGGGAGGCTCACCAGTCCCGGTCGGTTTGTAATGTTCGACTTTGGGCAATTGCAAAGGCAAATCTTTTTCAGATATTCCAATGACCCCGCCGTCTTCGATATGGACAATTGGAAAAGGCTCGCCCCAGTAGCGCTGCCTGCTGAAAAGCCAGTCACGAAGCTTGTAATTTACTGCTTTTTTACCCTGGCCTTTCTGTTCGAGCCAGTCTATTATCTTTTCCTTGAATTCGGGAGTTCTTAAACCGTTGAACCGGCCGGAGTTAATCGCCCTGCCGTCACCTATAAAACATAACTCTCCCTTCCTGACCAATTCCGATTGTTCCTTATCTTCCGGATCAACGACAGGAATTATCGGCAAATCGTATTTCTTCGCGAATTCATAGTCACGATCATCGTGCGCCGGCACAGCCATGATTGCGCCTGTGCCGTAGCTTATCAAGACGTAATCGCTTATCCAGATGGGAATCTTCTCATCGTTGACGGGATTGATCGCGTAAGCGCCGGTAAATTCGCCTGTCTTTTCCTTCGCCAAATCGGTGCGGTCCAAGTCGCTCTTGCGTGCCGCTTCCTCGCGATATTTTTTGACTGCTTCTTTCCTGTCGGGAGTTGTAAGGATATCGACAAGCCTGTGCTCGGGCGCCATTACCATGTATGTTGCGCCAAAGAGTGTGTCGGGCCGCGTTGTGAAAACGCGAATTGTTTCATCGAAACCATCGACCTTGAAATCCACGTCGGCGCCGATGCTTTTTCCGATCCAGTCAACCTGGAGTTTCTTTATAGATTCAGGCCAGTCAACTTCAGCCAAATCATCGAGAAGTCTTTCAGCGTATTCCGTTATTTTCAGCATCCACTGGCGCATTGGTTTGCGAAAGACGGGATGACCTCCCCGCTCGCTCAATCCCCCTACCACTTCTTCGTTAGCGAGGACGGTTCCAAGAGCGGGACACCAGTTCACCGCGACTTCATCTTCATAAGCAAGTCGATGGTCGTCTATAAAATCCTGCTTTTCGCGCCGGCTCAATCCTTCGGGTATCTCCAGCTGTTCTATTGGTTTTGCTTTCTGCTCTTTCTTATCGAAGAAGCTGTTGAACATTTTCAGAAAAATCCACTGCGTCCATTTATAATAATTCGGGTCGGTCGTATTTACTTCCCTTTCCCAGTCATAGCTGAAGCCGAGCGATTTTATTTGTGCGCGAATATTGTCGATGTTCTTCTTCGTCGTTTCTCCCGGAGCGGTTCCCGTCTGTACGGCATATTGCTCTGCCGGCAAGCCAAACGCATCCCAGCCCATCGGATGGAGCACGTTGAATCCCTTCATGCGTTTGTACCTTGCTACGATATCGCTGGCTGTATAGCCTTCGGGATGACCTACGTGCAGACCCTGGCCGGACGGGTATGGAAACATGTCCAGAACATAATATTTGGTTTTCGAGCCATCACAGTCCCTTGCCCGGAACGTCCCGCGCGACTCCCAGTATTGCTGCCATTTCTTCTCAATATCGTTGAACCTGTAGATTCCTTTATTTTCATTCATCTGTAAACCTTCACGTTACCAGGTCATCATGCTATCAGTCAATCAGAGAAGCTGGTACTATGCTATCTGTTATCCTGTTAGCCTGATTTCCTGCTGTTCTAATCATGCTGCTCCTAACTAAAGTTTTTCGAGATTATTATTATAGATTAAACGAGAACCGTCAGAAAATCAATAAAAACCGGTTTGCTTACAGCCGAGTCGACATTGCGAGCATCCTCCCCGCGAATACACGAGCAGGCTTGTCCATTCTGCTTTGTTCAAGGCAGGCTCTGAGCGAAGTCGAATTGAATGCCCATGACGCATAAATTTACCGGTTTTTACTTGACCTGAAAGCAAAATTGAGGTTAAATTCTTGATTTATTAAAATTGTTCCAGTGCAGCACCTGGAGCGAATAATCTTGCAGATATAAGTCGAAAAGAACCTTTATGAACGAAAAAACAGTGAAAGCAGGTATAGTCGGTTTCGGAACCATCGGCACAGGCGTAGCGAAACTGATTCTCGAAGATTCTGATTCTATCGCAAAGCGAACAGGAATCAGGCTTGAGCTCGCTCGTGTTGTCGATATAGATACGACTTCCGAGCGAGCTGTTAAATTGCCTGACGGTTTGCTCACAGACAACCTGAACGAACTTCTCGACGATAAAAGCATCGAAATAGGTATAGAATTGATTGGAGGGACTACCATCGCCAAAGAAGTAGTGATAAGAATGCTTCAGGCAGGAATGGACGTAGTCACAGCCAATAAGGCTTTACTTGCAGAGCACGGCAGCGAGCTTTACCAGGTCGCAAGTCAAAACGGAAGATGCATAGCATTCGAAGCGAGCTGCGCCGGAGGCATACCATTAATCATGTCAATCCGGAGCGGCTTAACCGCAAACAATATCACTCAAATGTACGGCATCGTCAACGGAACGTGCAACTATATCCTATCGAGCATGACCGCACTGGATGAAGATTTCTCAATCGCTCTGGCTCAGGCCCAGGAAAAAGGCTACGCGGAGCCCGATCCGACGCTGGATATAAACGGAAGTGACAGCGCGCATAAGCTCGCGATTCTTTCAACTATCGCTTTCGGATACGAAATTGAGTTC
>JARRRJ010000294.1:0-3967 GCA_037380865.1 Sedimentisphaerales bacterium | reverse complement strand
GCCTTCCTGGGCAGAAGCCAGAATCGATTGAAGCTGCGCGTTATATTGTGCGATTGATTGGTCAATTACAGCTAATTTGTCAGCAGTCTCAGCTTCCGCTTTCCTTTCGATGTCATCCACTACGACAAAGGGACGCTTGAAATTTCCTCTCGACCTGACGGAAATTAAATCCGAGGAACCACTCAAATCGTCAATTGTATTGAACAATAAAGCACTATTATCTGCAACAACGGCCATGCCGAAACCTACGTTCTGATACGCAAGTATGTCACTTATAAAATCTACATCCGCAAAAACCGCCACCGCACATTCATTCTGTGCTTCCGTTAAGCCTTTGATTTGTTTTTTAGCAGGTTCCGACTGATTCGGATCATCTGATGCCTGCGCGTCAGAATCAGCTTCGACTTCGATGCCGTTTGGAAAACTGCTTTTGAAACGGCCGGTAAGAAGATAACCCATCGTTACAGGCTTGGTACCAGGGATGAATCTCTGCTTAAGAGTCGAAGGATCGAGCAGCATCAGTTCGTAAGGACTCGTGACAGAAAAACTATTGCCTTTGTCAGTCGTCATAATCAAAGGTGTTCTCTCGATCTGCGACTTTTCATCTCTCGGCTGGTTGGGGTCGTTGATTTCATTCAATACACCAGAAAACAGAACTCTCACTTCGTTAAGCTGTGCCGTGATTACATTGTCTTTATTAAAGCACCCCGGCCTGAGATCCAGTAAACCGATAATCTGCTGAACTGGTCCCGTCTGTGTCACTGCGCGTCTCTCAGCCAGCTGAAGGTCACCGGCAAATTCCGCTTTCGGCATTTCGAGGCCCCATGTCTTGAGAAGAACATTCAAATCGGAGCTTTGAGTACCTTCCTGTCCCAGCATCATACCGCCGTTGGCCCTGTTGGAATTGTCTGCGAAACAATGAGGATCGACACAGATTATTGTTCTGCCGCCCCTGAGTACATATTGATCTATCGCAAATAATGTCTCCTGCGGCAGGTTCTTGGGGTGAATTACGAGAAGAATATCGATATCATTTATGTCGTTTGTATCCGTCGGAATCTCGGAGACCTCATATTTCTGACGCAAATGCTGAACAAAGGTCCACGGCTGAGCCACCGGCTGACGCTGCATCTGTTTCATTTGGGCAGTGTAACTGTCGTCACCCATTACAGGCAGCGAACTCATTATTCCGACCCTTCCCTTTTTGCGGGCAATAGCATTATCAATAAGATAGCTTATATCGTATTCGATAAAGTTCTGGCGATCGGGAGAAAAGAACGGAATCGTTTTCTCGACTCCGAACTGCGTCTGGACGACCAGCCCGAAGAAAAAGCTCTCTTCTTCCGAGACTCGATATTGCTTGAGGCCGAATTGTATTGCCTGCTCCTCTTCATCCGAAAAAGGCCGCGGGTCAATCACTTCGAGCTTAACCATGCCGTTCGACTCCGAAACATATTCTTCCAGAAGCGATTTCACGTACTCGTAATAGTTGTTGAAATACTGTATCTGGTCGGGTCCTTTCAGTGCCGCGGTTCTCGCATAAAACAGCTTGGCCGTAATAGGCTGGTTCAATTTGGCAAGAATCGCCTTCGTGCCATCCGAGAGCGTATATAATTTCTGGTCGGTAACATCGACCTTCCACGAAGAGCCTATATCCTGGCAAACACTTATCGCCGAAAAAACAATTACTAAAACAAGACAGGTCCCAATAATCGCTCGCAAAGTTCGGTTCATTATTTGGCCTTCCTTTCATCTAAAATAATATTGCAGGCATAAATCCACCCGGCAATCAGCAATACAAAATATGCAAGGTCGGAGAATTTTATCACTCCTTTCTGAAGCGAGTCGAAGTGTGTCATCAAACTCATATTCCCTATCGCAGACACAAGGCCCATAGGCAGGAATCCCGCGAAATAGTTGAGCGTCGTAGGCATCCCCGCGTATACGAAAGCGGCACAGGCTACTACCGAAAGCACAAATGCTATCACCTGGTTCTTGCTCACTGCAGAAAAAAAGCAGCCTATAGCGAGAAAACCTCCCGCCATCAAAAAGCTGCCCAGATAACCTGTAATTATTAAGCCTGCGTCAGGATTGCCGAGATACGCAACTGTGATAACCATTGGGAAAGTCAGAGCCAGTGCAATTCCGAGAAAGAGCCACGCCGCGAAAAACTTGCCCAGCACGGCTTGCGTGATAGTAATCGGCAAAGTGAAAAGCAACTCAATCGTGCCGCTCTTGCGCTCCTCAGCCCATAATCGCATCGCAGTCGAGGGAACCATGAAAACGAAAAGAAGAGGAAGATTGACAAAGAACAAATTCATGTCAGCCTGGCGAACGTCATAAAAGCCTTTTCTGAAGGTAAGATAACCTGAGAAAAAGAGAAATATCACCAGGAAGACATACGCAAGAGGAGTGGAAAAGTAACTCTTCAGCTCTCTCTTGAACACTGCAAAAAAACTATTCATTTCTGAACTCCTATGTCCGTAAGAATATACTAAGCACTTTTCGCCTTTGTGATTTTGCGGAAAACAGCATCGAGACTGCACTGGTGCTCAGCTTTGAGCGCCGCCGGCGTCGAATCGGCTAAAATCCGTCCTTTGGCAATAATTATCGCTCGCGAGCAGACAGCATCTACTTCTTCGAGAATGTGGGTAGATATGATAATGCACTTGTTTTTCGCCATTTTGTGGATAAGCTTCCTCACTTCGTGCTTCTGGTTCGGATCCAGTCCGTCCGTCGGCTCATCGAGAATAAGCACTTCCGGGTCGTGAACCAGCGTCGTCGCCAGCCCGACACGCCTTTTGTATCCTTTCGACAACGTCTCTATCGTCTGGTGATAAACCGACTCAATCGAGCACATCGGGATAATCCTGTCGAGCGTTTCCCTGCGCTCCGAGCCTTTTATTTCCCTGACATCGCAAACAAAGTTCAAAAACGAGCCGACCGTCATTTCGTTATACGCCGGAACGTTTTCTGCAAGGTACCCTATCGACTTTCTCACTTCGACGGGATTTTTAAGAATGTCATGCCCGCAAACAGTCGCTGTCCCGCTATCAGGCTCCAGGAAACAGGCCAGTATTCTCATAGCGGTCGTCTTGCCTGCACCGTTAGGACCCAGAAGACCAACAACCTCACCCTTTGCGGCCTCGAATGAAATGCCGTCCACCGCAACAACAGGCCCGAAGCTGCGACGAAGTTCTTTGACTTCTATCATGTCAATCTCCAACAACTAAAGTCAATATTGAACACTAAATATAGAACCCTGAAAATATAAAAAAATTTCTCAAATGCAAAGAAATTTTTTTGTCATTCCGATATTTGAAACTCGGACTTGTTTAGGATTTCGTGCTTAATTTTTCGTTTTTGTACAAATTTACCGAAAAATTTATTATAGTCAATACCCCTTTTAGGATTATTTTGTTCAAGAGAATTTCTCCAAAATTTCTCAATGGAATTCTGTTTCATATATCTTTCAAATCCCAAAAATAGATGGCGAACGGGAACCTCTTGGCAAGCAACCTGTGGTAGACGAAATGTTGGGGATGGATACCATAATAGAGGAAAAGAGACTCTATGTCTGTATAGACCGAATCGAGAAAATACTGCCCTAATCCAGGCGACTGTTTCTCATAGAAATGAAAACCCTCTATGAGATCATGCTCGGCCAAGTCAAGAATCTGGATTTTCATTGAGTTGCGTCCCGAATTCTTGCTTTAGCATCTTTGAGATCGGAAAAGGTCGCTTTCCCTTCGGATATGAGTTTTTCCCTGTCTTTTAAAATCTGGCTGTGCCATGAAAAAGGAGGTACATTATCATTTGAACTGCTAAGGTCTTCCCACAACAATTCCATCGCGGCCAACTTCTCAGCAATTGACATCTTGTCCAGGGGCAATGAATATCCCATCACTTTTACCTTTCGTTGACTATCTAAAATATATAATTAATGCCCTTTATACAGTCATTATAA
>JARRRJ010000293.1:0-4678 GCA_037380865.1 Sedimentisphaerales bacterium | reverse complement strand
AATATGGCGACCGCAGCCGTCAAATTCCGTACAGGAAGGTACAGATTATAAGGAATAAAAATGGCATCTATAATAATAACATCCGGCGATCAGAAAGGCGAATATCTCCCTTTAGGCAAGCGCATAAGCGTCATCGGAAGAGCTGAAGCGCTTCCTATGCAGATTCTCGATGATATGGTTTCAAGAAAGCACCTGAGGATAAGATACGATGAAAATTCGAATCAGCACTATGCCGAAGATATGCAAAGCAAGCATGGTGTCATAATAAATAATCACAAAATAACGGAGCTTACACCGCTCAAAGAAGGCGACCAGATAATTATCGGACAAACCTCCCTGATGTACACGGAGAAGGACTTCGACAACAGCGAAAGCGCCCTCGAACACTACAAAAAAGCCGGAGAACGCCAGCGCCCGACTGTCATAGAATAACTCCCAGCCAGGTGCCAGATTCGCTTTCAGCACAGTGCCATTTTTGAAAAGCAAATCGTACATCCTGTCATTCTGCGAATTAGCCTGCTTTGGTAACAGTCGAATGATCGCAGAAATAGAGTCCGTCACACCTTGTGTTGAAGACTCTCAGTTTGTGTCAAAGTTGCCCAATCACTATCTTTCACGCTCGGCTTATACGATATTTAACCTTGCCCTTCAGGTCCGATTCTGGTAGAATTTTAGAGTATGAATCGGATTTACGCATTGGAGGACGATATGTAATACATGCAGCGCATCTGTAATTGCGCCCGGCGCCCAGCTTCAGAAACTCGCTACAGGCTTTTCATTTACGGAGGGACCCGCCGTAGATGCAGCCGGCAACGTCTTCTTTACGGACCAGCCTAACAATCGAATCATGAAGTGGTCCACCGACGGCACAGTGAGCGTCTTTCTCTCTCCCTGCGGCCGAGCCAACGGACTTTACTTCGACAGGCAAGGCAATCTCTGGGCCTGCGCGGACGAGCACAATGAGCTCTGGTGCATCGATCCTCAGGGTAATGTCACCATCGTGATTACAGACTATAACGGTAAGCTGCTCAACGGTCCCAATGATCTGTGGATCATGCGTAGCAACGGTATCTATTTTACAGATCCCTACTTCCAGCGCAACTATTGGAGTCGCGGCCCGATGGAACAGAGCGGCCAGCATGTCTTCTACCTCGCACCGGACCTTCAAACGCTTAGACAGGTGACCAGTGATCTTCAGCAGCCGAACGGCATCATAGGTACACCGGACGGGCGTTTTCTTTATGTCGCCGACTACGGCGCAGGTCGAACATATCGATATGAGATGCAACCTGACGGAACACTCAGCAACAAAACTCTTTTCTGCACACAGGGCTCGGACGGTATGACCATTGATCAGGAAGGTAATCTCTATCTCACTGGTTCCGGAGTCACGGTATACAGCCGCTCCGGCCAGAAAATCGAGACCATCAGTGTCCCCGAAGGAACAGCCAACGTCACTTTTGGCAGCGTCGATCGAAAGACTCTTTTCATTACAGCGCGGACCTCCTTGTACACCCTCAGGATGCGAGTTCAGGGGGCTTACCTCCTTCCTGATTTTAACGCCGACGAACACGTGAACTTTCTGGACTATGCACGTCTGACGCAATCATGGAAGTTGGATGACCCGAATACAGACCTTGGTCCCACAACACTGGGAGACGGCATTATCGACCTTCGTGATCTGGCACTTCTGGCCGACAATTGGCTCGGGGAGTTCTTGCCCATGGAGTTGAAGGCCTGTTGGAAGCTGGACGAAACGGATGGCGACGTAGCACACGATAGTGCCGGAACATTCGATGCGACAGTGACAGAAGAGGCCCAGTGGCAGCCCGACGGCGGGATGGTAAACGGTGCTCTCAAATTGGATGGGATTGACGATTATGTCAGCACACCGTATGTTCTTGATCCCGCTGAAGGAGCATTCAGCGTCTTTGCGTGGATCAAAGGCGAAATACCTGGACGCGTGATCCTCTCGCAAAATGACTCAGCGGATTGGTTGTTGACCAACCAGGCGCAGGGCAGGCTCCTGACCGATATAATTCCCGTAGCTGGACGCACGCCAATTCCACCCCTGGTTACAGACGTAACAGTGACCGATGGAGACTGGCATCGGGTGGGTCTCGTCTGGAATGGTACCGAAAGAATTCTGTACGTAGATGACATCGAAGCCGCGAGAGACCTTGTGTCACGCGACCTGAAGAGCTCTCGCGAGGGATTCTATATCGGAGCGAACAACGGATTAGAGCCTGGCTTCTTCTGGTCAGGAATGATCGATGACGTGCGCATCTACAATCGTGTGGTTGTCCCGTAACAAGCGGCGCAAGTGAAAGCTAACGGAACCTCCGACACCTGAAACAAAGCGAGGGATAGTGGCCTGTTGATTAATTATCGACGAGTACTTAAAATAAGAATAGTACTTCAAATAAGGAGAACATATGGAAACTGTTTTGCATGGTGGATGTCTTTGCGGCGCTGTACGTTACGAATGTATGGGAGATACGGAGAACGCCAGTTATTGTCACTGTGACGACTGTAAGAAAGCTACAGGCGGACCTTATACCGTGGGTGTTCTTGCACGAGCCGACACATTACGAATTGTCTCCGGCCAGGTTGAAGGCTACACAACTATCGCTGACAGCGGCAGGAAAATAACTCGCCATTTCTGTCCGAATTGCGGCTCTCCACTCTTTACCAGGGGCGAAAAAAGTCCCGACCTTCTTTTCCTGAAAGCAGGCTCTTTGGATAGGCCGGAACTAATCAAGCCGAATTGCCAAACATGGACAAAACGTGCTGTTCCATGGGCATACATAGACAAAACACTGCCCGCTTATCCCGAAGATTCTGATTCTGGGGCAGATACTGTACGGGAATGAGTTTTAAGAGGAATAGTTCGGGGAAAGCGAATATATTGGAACCTGACTATGAACAAGGCCGCAGCATGGAATTGCGTCGCCTGGATATTGGCTGTGGCGGCATTTGCCGGCGCATTCGTTATTTTATATCGCCAGGTCAGGTACAACATTCCCAACGATCTTCGAACTCCTGTCATATTGCTGATAAACGCTCTTCTGGCGTCGATAGTGGCAATCATATTTGCGCTGCGTGAAGGTGAATTGGCAAACTGGACAGCTGTGCATCGCTGCCTCCGGTTCGGTATTTGGACGGCTGCCGTATTCCGGTTAGTGCCGCTTTTCCCCTGGGAAGGAGTCCTCTTCATGAAAAATACAATATCTTTTGACGTTCCTTACATACTCCTGGCCGCGTTCATCCATGGTGGCTTGGTATTTGTAATTGCCGCTCCGTTTGCTTATTCTGTGGTTGGACTGTCCGCTTTGACGCCCGATGACAGTCTTCTCGAAATGTGTGGCGCTACGGTATTAATTTTCTACATCGCCTCAGTAGTCGTGAGACTGCTTGCTGAACCAGGCATATTTACGTAACCTGCTTTTCCATTGTTTTTAACTTGTCAGGTATATTTTCTCAGGGTATTATACCAAAAC
Source organism: Sedimentisphaerales bacterium (assembly GCA_037380865.1). Lineage (GTDB taxonomy): Bacteria > Planctomycetota > Phycisphaerae > Sedimentisphaerales > Anaerobacaceae > JAFGPS01. The sequence goes on along the minus strand of JARRRJ010000293.1, from coordinate 1,178 downwards.
CATGGAATGTTATGATGTATGTTTCCAATCGATTATATGAATAATGTTTTAACATAAATTGTAAATCTTTTAACTTAATGGAGATGAATGATCATGAACAGAATGGCATTAAGGACGACACTTCGGCTGGCAATAGTTATTTTGATTATTTGTACATCATTTTCCTGTACTTCAAATACTGCAAACAAATCGGAGACTTTTTCTGTTCGTATAACAGACAAGCCTTTGACGTTTTGTAATCCTCTCAACGTGGTTGTTGGATCAGAAAGAGTCGGCAGGATGGGAGAACCTGTTGTAGTCCTTTACAAGGATGATTATTATCTGTTTACCGGCAGCGGATACTATTATTCGAATAATATGAGGGATTGGACATTCGTTAATGCCCCGAATTACCCGAGGGGAGTTCCGTCGTGTGCGACTGACGGCGAGACTATGTACGCATGTGCAATGAACTCAAGAAATGTTTTCGCAAGCACCGATCCCAAGAGCGGCGTATGGACACAGGTTGGTACTTTTGACAGCGACAGATACGGCGATGCCGACTTGTTTATAGATGATGACGGCCGGTTTTACATGTACTGGGGCTGGTCACAGCTTTTACCTGTCCAGGCTGTTGAGCTTGATCCGAAAACCTTTAAAGAGATAGGAGAACCTGTCGTCTGTTTCTTTAGTAACTATAAAGAGCATGGTTTTGAACGCAGAAGGCCCGGGGACCTGATATTTCCCTATTTCAATCACAGGCCGTATTTTCCGGAAGAGTATCCCTGGATAGAAGGACCATGGATGGTAAAACACAATGGGAAATACTATCTGCAATACGCAGCAATAGGCCTGGAATTCGCGTCTTACTCGCATGGTGTCTATGTGAGTGACAGTCCTCTCGGGCCATTCGAATATTCCCCGCATAATCCGCTTACCTTTAAAACAACCGGATTCATGGTCGGTGCGGGACATGGCAGTACCTTCCACGATAAAAACGGGCAATTGTGGACTATTTGTATGGTCCCTTCGTTCTATGGCGGCGGAAGAGGCAGCTCGGAACTCGCTTTATTCCCTACCGCTGTAGATGATCAAGGTGTCATGCACTCCAATACTGCTTTTGGCGATTACCCGCAATATTATCCCGGAATAAAAGCAAATGCGGTTGATAATAACTTCACACAGTGGATGCTTTTATC
>JARRRJ010000292.1:0-7382 GCA_037380865.1 Sedimentisphaerales bacterium | reverse complement strand
CTGAAACTATGTCAATAAATTAGTATGGTGTCCCCAGATATCTATATTAGCACTATGGGCTTCCAGCCCATGGATTCGCGGGCTGGAAGCCCTCGCTACAGATATGCGATAGCCGCCGTCCGGCTGCTCGATTCGCACCCTGCTTTTTGTGGCCTTTTCATCTACACTCTTATTTGAGGGCTTTTATGGCGTTTGGAACTGTGTCTAACGGCTTTACCTTGTATGAGGCCTGAATTATTTTTCCCTGTTCGTCAATTACAAAAGAGGAGCGTATTATTCCTTCGTAGGTCTTTCCATACATTGACTTTTTGCCCCAGACACCGTATAACTTCGCGACTTTATTGTCGGGATCGGATAATAACGTAAAGCCAAGGTCATACTTGTCATCGAACTTTTTCTGCTTCGAAGGCTCATCCGGGCTTATTCCAATCGCGGCTACTGAGAGCTTTTCCAGGTCTTTCGAGGCGTCCCTTATACTGCATGCCTGTTTTGTACAACCCGGAGTATCGGCTTTCGGATAGAAGTATAATAATACCTTCCTGCCCTTGTAATTAGAAAGCGATACCTTATTGCCTTCCTGGTCATTTAAGGAAAAAGCAGGTGCTTTGTCGCCAATATTTAATTTACCCATTTAAATTCCTTCCGAATACAACTTATAAATTGTCTGTAGGAATTACAGCATTCCTGATTTTAAAGCAAATTTACACAAATTGACCGATTTCTTGAATCACATTTCTACAACTGTTGCTATTATAAATACTTAAGACCGTCTGTCATTCCCGCACAGGCGGGAATCCATTCTTGCGATACCTAAGTGGATACCCGCCTGCGCGGGTATGACAGAAAGGATCGGCCAATTTTAATAATTTTAAATCAATTTTTTCTTTTCATCAAGCTTTTTGGTATCAAACTCCGGGCGTTTCTCATATCTGCTAACAGTTGTAATTTTATTTTTATTTCTATGATTCTATTATTATATTTTATATGGATTTAAGATATATGCACAGCATCCTGGAAATTCGGAGTAAATAAAAGTGGAACTAAAAAATGAGACACAAGGCAGATGGCCGTTCATAATTATTCTTGTTTTGGTTTTTACGGGCATTATTATTTATCGTGTTTTGTACAAACCATCACATATTGAAGCTCACACAGGGCAAGCTGATGTATGTATTTCAAATGTTCCGGCGCCGGCAGAAGCTAATGAACCTGACTCTCTCGGCCCGGAGCAAAAGCAAAACCTATCGACTCCGGACATCGTGGAAACAGCTCCTCGAATCGAAGCGATTTCTATTTCAAGCAGCGGCGAATCAGGCGTTTTCATTCGAGGAAATTTTGCCCATGAAGGTGACATCGTGGATGGATTCAAAATCCTCAAAATATACCCGGACAAGGTCGAGTATGAAAAAGATGGAAAAACAATAACAGGAGTCTTCCCTCCCCCTAAAAGAGAAAAGACCGAGGTCCAACAACCCGTTAACTCGGACTAAGATAAATTTTCCTAACTTGTCGGTTTTTTGTTCCTGTGCGGCCAGGCGAATTTCTCGAATTGGCCGTATTCCATCTGTGACGTATCACTTGTACCGTTTGGTCCCAAAGCCGAGCGCACTGAATCAACGTGACCATCCACAAATACTGCATTAGATGTTCCGCTGTCGCGATTTTTGGCCGAAGTGCCATGGAAAGTACCGAACCAATCAGTACCCATCCCACATAATGCGTTATCGTTGAGCACACTGGAGTTGCCGGGTCTGGCCCACATATTCTCTTCGGCGAAGAAGAATACCTGGGAGTGGCTTCGTGTAACTTCGCTGAGACCGACGGCTCCGCCGCCGCGCGGGCTTGGTCCATTCCAGCCCGGGTAACCTGATTTTCCGCCCAGCCAGGCATTCATACTGTAACTGTAAACGGGAATAACAGGTATGGAAGGATCATGACTGGGATGGGTTTCACCCAAAGATTTTGTCCATGTCGCGAAAGTTGGGCACAGATGAAGACCTTTATCTTTCAAATAAGGCCAGAAAGGTCCATCCGGAGGATACCTTGGATCATGCCATCGACAATAACGCTGGTATCCGGGCACAGGAGTCTCATTAGCAACCAGAGATCTCCATGCAGAGGGAAATCGGCCTTCGTTATCATCGAGGTACATAACCTCTGCCATGCCATACTGGCGGAGATTAGACCGGCATCCCATTTCTTTGGCCTGCTCTTTCGCTCTTTGTAGAGCGGGCATCAATATCGCCATCAAAATTGCGATAATAGCAATAACAACTAACAGTTCTATAAGTGTGAATCCTTCTCGTTTGTGCATGACTTCCACCTTTCCTTTAAGCTAAGATTTACATGGAATCCAAATATGCTTAACATTATATTATCAAATCAATTGAGAAAGTTCAAGCACTTGATATAAAAATACTGAAAGTGGTTTGAGAGAAGCGGAAAGTGTCAGGTAAAAGTGACGAAGGGATTAGCCGGGACCCAGTCATTCCAAAAGAATATTACAGCTTTAATCAACATCGGGTTTGGCGATTTCAATTACTTCCAAATGGCGTTCGCCGCGGGGCAAGTCCACCGATATCCTCTCTCCCGGCACGCGGCCGATAATGGCACTTCCCACCGGCGAGTAAATTGAAATGCTTCCAGTTTCGAAATCAGCGTCGTCGGGTCCGAGCAACTGATATGTCACCTTCTGCTGCGTATCCAAATCCAGCAAAGTTACAATAGTGCCGAAGTTGGCTTTGTCACATTCGACTTTTGTACAGTCGATGATATCTGCGCGGTTGAGCTTTCCCTTCAACTCGCCTATGCGCCCTTCGATATGTCCCTGTCTCTGTCGGCCGTAAATATAGGCTCCGTTTTCCTTTAGATCGCCTTCCTCTCGCGCTTCGGCGACAGTTTTTCGAACTTCGGGCAGTTCCACTGTCTCGAGGTGGTTCAATTCCTTCATAAGTCTGTTGTAGCCGGTTCTTGACATTGGTTCAAGTTTGCGCAGCATAATTATAGAATATCCTATCAAAATGACTTTGAGTCAAGATTATCGTTACTAATCGCCTGCCAAGAGTTCTACTACTTCTTTCGGGCTATCGGCGTTTGCGAGGGCTTTGCAGAGAGCTTTCGAGCGTGAGAGCTTGGCTATTTCCGCAAGAGCCTCCACGTGCGGGCCTGACATGTTGGGTGCGGCTAATAGCAAAAAGAACAATTTCGAAGGCTGGTTGTCCATCGAATCGAAATCTATTCCTTCCGGGGAGATGCCTATTGCGAGCTTCAGGCTCTTTACTGCGGGCGTTTTCGCGTGAGGGACCGCAATCCCGTCGGTCAAGCCTGTACTCTGTTTGTCTTCTCGCTCCTGAACCGCCTTGAGAGCAGTTTCGTAATCGTCTATCTCATCTGCATCTTGCACAGAATTACCGATGAGGAAATTGAGAAATTCTACGGAAAATAACAGGTAACGATTATGGCGCAACTGCATTACGCTAAAGATTCATATAATTCCGCGACCATATCGGGGTCTTTCACGATAAGAACAGAACACGGCGCAGAGCGCATCGCGCGTTCGGTTTCATCATAAAATTCATCACGCCTGCTCCTGATGTGCGACAGTTCACCAACGACGAGCAGGTCAACGTTCTCTGAGCGAACGGAGTCGACAATTTCCCTGCTCACGCTGCCGCTGCTCAGTTTCTTTGTAATTGTAACTCCTTTTGCACTCGCAAGCTCGTTGACATAGTTAAGGTAGCGTTCCGCGTCGGCTCCCATATCGTGCTCGTATTCGAGCTGCTCTGCTTCGAGGAAAATTCTCGCCTTGAGAAGGTCCTCCATCGCCTTGGTATTTATCACGTAATGGGCGATAAGCTCAACATCGGAGAAGGAAGCCAGACAAATCGCATACTGTGCGGCAGTAATGGATTCTTCGGTTCCGTCGATATAAACCATTATTTTTTTGATGGGCTTACTCACGATTGTTCTCCAGAATTTTCTGTCTTTTGCTCTCGAGGTTGCTCTTGACCATTTTCATCAGAATGAACATGTCACGCTCATTCTCTTCGAGCCTGCTCTGGATAAACTGCACAGTCTCTTCCAGGTCGGGGATAGCAATTTTTTCGAGAGCATTGACTTTCCTTATCGTTTTTTTGACTTCGTTTGCGAGTCTCAATACGGATATTTTCAATTCCGAAAGCCTGCCAAGCAGACTCAGTGCTTCCTTAAAATGGTTTATCGAAGAGTCGATCCAGAAACTTGTTCCCATGGGACTGTAATAAGGAGGCTGCTCCTTGAACTCAGTTTCCACGACAGGCAGGCTCACTCCCATCACTCTTCGAGAACGAATTACAATATCAGTAGAAATATTCACTGCTCCTGTGAGATACTGGACCTTGAGCTTGCCCATGTCGAGAACTGCTTCTTCGAGCGCCTGATATGCTTTCGCGAGCGCTTCTTCGACTCGGCTCTGATGGTCGGTGGTTTGGTCGACAAGCGAGAGAAGTTCGATAATAAGAATATTTCTCTTCTGGTCGAGAAGTTCGTATCCCTGTTTCGCGAAATTCAAGTCGTTTCTCAAACGCAGCAAATTGGTTTTCGTAGGTGCGTAATGCAGTTGCGCCATAATCGTTACCTGTTATTTTCCGTAGAATTTCTCAATTTCCTCATCGGTAATTCTGTGCAATTCCTCGACAGGCAGAGTTCTCAAAACGTCCCAGCCCAAATCGAGCGTTTGCTCGATGCTCCTGTCTTCGTCCTTGCGCTGCGAGACAAACCTTTGCTCGAAGTCTTTTCCGAATTCGAGATAATTATGGTCGAGCGGTGTTAGCTCTTCTTCGCCAATCACAGACGCGAGATTGCGCACGTCCTTGACGTAACTGTAAGCCGCGAAAAGCTGACTGGCGAGGTGAGGATGGTCCTCGCGCGTCATGCCTTCACCGATTCCGTCTTTCATCAGGCGCGAAAGAGAAGGCAAACCTGCAATCGGAGGGTAAATCCCCCTTCCGTTCATTTCGCGCTCGAACACGATTTGTCCCTCCGTGATATAACCGGAAAGGTCCGGCACAGGATGAGATATATCATCGTTCGGCATTGTAAGGATGGGCAGCAAAGTTATCGAGCCTTTATAACCTTTAATCATTCCTGAGCGTTCGTAAAGTTCTGCAAGGTCTGAGTAGAGATAACCCGGGTAGCCTTTGCGAGAGGGAATCTCCCCGCGAATTGTAGAGATTTCTCTCAGGGATTCGCAATAATTTGTCATGTCGGTCATAATTACCAGTACATGCATATCTTCATTAAACGCCAGATGCTCAGCAAGTGTCAGTGCGGTACGCGGCGTTTGGAGCCTCTCGATTGACGGATCGTCGGCAAGAGAAAGGAATAGAGCAACATTTTCGAGTACGCCGCTCTCCTCGAACGAGCGAATGAAAAACTGTGCCACGTCGTGCTTGACTCCCATAGCGGCGAAGACCACTGCGAATTCTGTACCCGAGCCGCGTATTTTCGCCTGTCTGGCAATTTGTGCCGCGAGCTCGTTATGCGGCAGGCCGTTGCCTGAAAATATCGGGAGCTTTTGTCCCCGGATGAGCGTGTTCATCCCATCGATTACGGAAATTCCAGTCTGTATGAAGTCGCGCGGATATTGGCGCGCCGTTGGATTTATCGCCATTCCGTTTACGTTCAGCTCGATGTCACTTCGCTGCGCCGGACCTCCGTCGATTGGCTGGCCGAGCCCGTTGAAAACGCGACCAAGCATGTCCCTCGAAATGGAAATCATCAGCGGCTTTCCGGAAAATCTGACTCGCGTTCTCGGAAGAGTCAAGCCGGATGTCCCCTCGAAAATTTGCGCGACGACAAAATTTGTGGATGATTCCAGTACAATACCAAGACGGGGATTTCCTTCACTGTCAATACACTCGATAAGCTCCCTGTATCCGACAGGATGAGTGTTGGTAACAAAGACCAGCGCCCCGTCAATTTTATTTACACCGATATATTCTTTACCTGATAAAAGGTCTCTGTTATTCTTCTCAGGCATGTAACGCCTCCAGTTGATCCATCGAACGTTCCAGGTGTGCTTCAATCTTATCAAGACTCGATAAGTCTTCGTTGGCAATGGTAAATTTCATTTTCACAATGTCCTGATAAACTTTAAGTTTTCTCAATTTGACCAGAGTCGCGCCCTTGCGAATGGTTTCGGAGCCTCGTCTCCAGTAATTCACAATAATGTGCAGCATTTTAGCCTGCTTTTGAATTACGGAATATGTGTCGATTTTGTCGTAAGCGTTCTGCTGCAAAAAGGCGTTTTTGAATAACGTGCATATCTCAAGAATAAATCTCTGCGAATCTGGAAGCGCATCGGGACCCACGAGATTCACAACCTGCTGTAATCTTTCTTCCCTGTGAAGCAAATCCATGATTTCAGTTCTGTCTGCAAGCCACTCGGGTCCTACCTGCTGTGTCCACCATGATTCTATGTCACTTAAATATTCGCTGTAGCTTTCGAGCCATGAAATTGCCGGGTAGTGACGAGCGTTGGCGAGATTCCTGTCAAGTGCCCAGAAACATCGTATAAATCTTTTCGTATGTTGTGTCACCGGCTCTGAAAAATCACCTCCGGGAGGAGAGACTGCGCCGATAACTGTGACTGAACCTCGTTCGCTGTTCAATGTCTCCATCGAGCCGGCGCGTTCATAAAATTCGGCAATTCGCGTGGGCAAATATGCAGGGAAACCTTCTTCCGCAGGCATTTCTTCCATGCGTCCAGATAGTTCACGGAGCGCCTCGGCCCAGCGTGAAGTAGAATCCGCCATGACTGCAACATGATATCCCTGGTCTCGGAAATATTCAGCCATTGTGATTCCAGTGTATATACTTGCCTCTCGCGCCGACACAGGCATGTTTGAGGTATTGGCGATGAGAATCGTTCGCTCCATTAACGAGCGGCCGCTGCGCGGATCGATGAGCTTCGGGAATTCTGTGAGCACGTCTGTGATTTCGTTTCCTCGCTCGCCGCAGCCAATATAGATGATAAGGTCAGCATCGCACCATTTCGCGACTGCCTGCTGGGTCATTGTTTTTCCCGTGCCGAAACCTCCGGGAATGCAAACTGTGCCACCTTTTGCGACTGGAAAGAGAGTATCGATAACACGCTGGCCTGTGATCAGGGGAATATCGAGGGGCAAACGCCCTTTTGTCGGGCGCTGCACGCGTATAGGCCACCTGTGCATCAGGAAAAGATTTTTTTGCTGTGAGTCATCCTGCCGCAATACAGCGATAACCTCCTCTACCGTATAGTTACCTTCGGGAACAATGGATTCGAGAACTCCATTATCTTCCGGCGGAACGAGAATTTTGTGAAGCACATTTTCAGTTTCGCGCACAGTTCCGAGAACCATTCC
>JARRRJ010000291.1:0-3990 GCA_037380865.1 Sedimentisphaerales bacterium | reverse complement strand
ATAATTTTCTTCGGCTCGCCATTGACTGAAAAAGCATTGCGGCCTGCAAATATACTGTCGTAGGGAACTATATTCAGCGACTTTGGAGGGGTAATTCTGATACGGTAGCCTATGCTCTCGGGAGCAGGCTGGGTGTAAAGTTCGCCGTTTTGCTCCAGGGGCGCGTAAATACTGAATTGTCATTTTTCATCTGTTATGACCGTACTGCTTGTCTGACCATACTGCTTCAGGCCGCTGTCTTTTGCTGCCGTAACACTGAATGACACAGCCAAAGAAGGTATAGGCTTTCCATCAGTATCAACTACATATCCCTGAAAAGCACGAGAAGCAGCTTCGGAATCCAAAGGCACGAGCGGCAGAACAGAAACATTGCTTTGATTACCAAGCCGCCCGCCAGATAATACTGACGCTGTTCCGTAATTAGGATGCGAGACGACATAAGTCAGCATGGAATTTGTTCCTGACCATAAGGGAACTTCACATCTGCCATTATCATCAAGAAGAACTTTACCAACAGGAATTTCGGGGGATTCACCATTTCTCCTTCGAGCTGAGCGACCAAAATTGATCTTTACTTCAACCCCGGCATTCGGAATCGGATTTCCCAGCGCATCGCAGAAAAACACATCATCGGAGCTTCCATTTTGCCACTCAGGCCAGATGCTTTGTGTCCACTCCTCGTTGAAATAGTATGAAGAAACATACCTTCCAATTACGCTCGCTACAGTCCGATCTGTCTGGTCCGAACCGAGCAGGACAATTGTCGCGGTTTTGTCGATTTCAGGAAGCGTCTTTTTAATATCCTGGAAACTGAATGAAAGACCTTTAAGCCGGACTTTTACTGGTACATAGCCTGGCGGGTCACTTTCCCAGTCGTTATATACGCGAACAATTACTTCTTTTCCATCTACTCTTTCCTGTGCAAGCTTCCTGACTTGTGCCTCGATGTCTGCCACCGAGACATTGGCTGAAAGTTCCTGGCTCATTATCACAGCCAGGAATAACGAAAGAATCAGAGTGATTTTCATGGCTTCTCTCCCGAATTAAACAGCTTATCAATCATTTCATCTGAAAGCTGAAACTTGAATAATTTTCCTTCCTCGTCACGGCTCTTTATTTCGCACGGAATCGTCTCCTTGAGGTATTCTCCGTTCTGGCCGTAGTAACTCACGCCGAATTCGGTTTTCTCGCTCGAGTTAGGATTTATGTAAAATACAGACAAGCCTGATTCGTCACTGGGATGCGGTATGTACCAGTGATTCTCGTTGAGAACAATTCTGACTGGGATTCCCTCGAGAGGCTCATTCTTTGAATTCAGGACCATTACGTACACTTGTACAGCTCGCTCGAACGTGATGTTTCCCAGGTCAACTATCTGACCCTGAGCGAGATTCAGCATGTCAGGCACCTCCACCGGGCACCATTGGTCATGGTAAGGCGAATCAAATTTTATTCTTACGTTCAGGCCGGCCGGAATATAAAAGGTCTGCGGCTTATTCAGCTCGAGCCAGTTATCGTAAGTGAACAAGCTTTCGCTTCTGTCATCGGTCGCTAAAAATTCACGCACCCAGGACGGATTGTTCTCTGCATCGATAATCCATTTTGGATTAACGGAAATTCGCTCTTCATTCTGCAAAGTGACTGAAGCAATTGCAGCGGGATACAATTTCATTGCGGGGATTTGAGCAATCCTGTTCTCGTCAGGCACAAGAGCATATGTTCGATGCATAATACCGAGATAATTTTCCTCGAAGGCTATGAAACCGTAAACTTCGCCCGGCAGGAAATTCATCTGAAATTGTCCCTGCGCATCGGTTCGCACTATTTTTCGTATGCCGTATGTCTCCGCAACAGGCTTGACTGCAGGATCACTGAGTTCCGGTTCCAGAGGCAATTCGTGGAGAGCATCCCACTGTTCAGGCGTAATTATGGAAAGATTTCTATTAGTCGAACTGTTAAAAGCAATAACGAATGCGCCGCGCATCGGCTCGCCTGTCCGGCCGTGAACAACTTGCCCGGAATAAATAATTTCACCCGGCAATTTAAATACAATTTCTGTCGGGCTGTTGGAGTCAACCAATACAGGCTCGAATTCATACTTCCCGCCTCCCGGTACATACATGTTCGCCTTGTATTCTCCGGGAGGAAAAAAGCCTCCTTCTTTTAATTGCTCGTAGCCGATTCTCAGCGCCCTTTTGTCCGGGCGTGTTATATTCACATTGATATATTGGAGCTTCGAAGGATCGGAGATGATTCCGTTTGCATCCTCGAACACGAATGTGCTGAAATGATCCGCTTTTTCCATGACTATCACTTTGTCCTGATCATTTTCGATTGGCTCGGCATAAGGAACAAGAGAAACACCTTTCGGAGCTTCTATCCGGACTTGATAAGAAGACTGAGGTGGAATCAGATACCCTCTTTCTTCCGGTTTTTCCTCGTTAGGCAAATAAAAACAAAACTCTCCGTTCCCGTCCGCAATGGATCTGAAGGGACCTCCGTTCAAAGGACTAATCAATCCTTCTCCAAGCGTTCGTACCGACTGGCACTCCACCAGCGCACCGGCCACAGGATTTCCGTCCGGGTCAACAATCGTGCCGCGAATAGCTCGTTCGTAAGCCTGCGCATTCTTCTCCACAAGTGAAGTCCTTATATGATTTCCTATTGGCATACGATCCATCAAAGCAATTCCATAATTCGGAACCGAAAGGACAAATGAAAATGTTCTCAAGGAGCCGATGACCCTTGGAATCTTCAACAGGCCGCCATCGGTTCTCTCTTTCCCTAAGAGAACCCTGGCGCCGTCACCTGCCGGGTCTTTCAAGTACACTTCCACCTCGCAGCTCGGAAGTAATCCACCAAGCGCATCTTCGAAAAAAATGTTTTCTTCGCTCTGTGTTCTTCTCAAGAACAATGTTTCCAAATCAAAGCTGCTCCTTAGCCCGGCACATCTTTCAGCAAAAACGACTCCCGACATGGCTTCAGCAACTTCCTTGTCAGTCTGGTCCTCCCCGATGATGACTATGACACAAGAATCCTCAGCATCACCGCAAATTGCCCTGATATTATCTGACATGGCCGCCGACCTATCGTAAACAATAGCGTCTTTTTGATAATCACCGGGATCGGCCTTCCAGTTATTATAAAATCTCACAACAACGTTTCTGCCTGATAACGGCGACTCCACCCTCTCATATGCTAACCCGTCTATTCTGCGAAAGAGCGATTCCTCAATATCCCCCGCGTAAATAATCTGAACCAGAAACCCCATTATCAATGCTGAAAACACCACTTTTCGCTTCATTTCTCTGCTCCCTTCTGCAAATCTCCGAGTGCAGCTATTCGTGCAACGCTTTATCTCCACGTCACTGATTACAATCACTTTTTTCGAACCTCAACTATAGACGATTATAATACACAAAACGTTGCAGGAAAAACGTAAAATTTTTACAGTAAAAAAATTTTCACCTCTAAATTGACCCTGCGAACTCTTTTTTACACGATCCTGCTTTGCCGCTGCCACCATCGCCAAACAAATGCCATACCTTCTATCAATATTGATAACAACGATTTTCTCCTCCTCGCAATCTCCGCTTCTGCGAGTACGATAAGAGGTGCATGCAGCCAGGTTCCTTTCTGTTTATGTCGCAGCAGAGAAATTCAACCAGATTAGGGTAAAAAAGTGAAGAAAATGATTAAGGAAAAAAATTGCTCTGAGTCGATACAGAGTATGGCCGTATATGGGGGCCGAATTATGAAAGTACATAGGTATCAAATATCGGTGATGTGGTTGTTTTTAGCCACGATGTTTTGTCATACGACAGCAGAATGTGAAGTTGGATATACGTATAGCAACAAACCTACGTTAAGCAGATTTAAGGAACCATGTTATTATACAAGAATCCGGCCGCCGCCTCGGTGCGGCGGATTGTAAATTTTCTCTTCAAGACATTTTTATTAACCAACGGGCCTTAAGCATGATGCTTTGGG
>JARRRJ010000290.1:0-4013 GCA_037380865.1 Sedimentisphaerales bacterium | reverse complement strand
AGATTTAACCTGAACATCGAGTCGCGAACAAAGCAGGAAATTGAATATATAGTAACAACCTACCACGGCATAAGACAGGAAGAATATAATCAATAAGGGATAGAGACATGAAAAAATATATTTTATTCATCATAATATTTGTGATTTTAAGTAATAGTCAGACTTGTTTTGGCAGGGCTACGGAGCAAATCGGTCCGAATAGTTCGCTTGGGCATGAAACAGGTCCTCAACCAAGCTGGCCCAAAGGGATTTATGAAATTACAAATCTTGACTCGCGCGAATATTCGATTTGGGTTAATGGCAATGAGAATTTTTATTTTCAATCAACAGTCGAAGAAATAAACGAAATGATAAATCTGTTTTCAAAAGTCGCAATAAGGGACCATATTGTGCAGATTCGCTCCGACAAGGGGACAACGAAAACTTTCAGGGACATTAAAATAGGATATAATGTCAGGCTTCAGTTAGTCGAAGGTATCGCGTTATTTATGACTCGTGAAGAACAAAGAGAAAGCTTGCCTTTGGAGCCGTGCATGAGCATTCTGACAGATGGTGACAACTCGATTATCGAAAAGCTGAAATGGCCTGATAATATAATCATAGAAAATTTTATTCCCGAAATTCCTGTTAAAAGCAAAATGCAAAAGCCGAAACGTGATTATTATTACGGTTTACTCGAATTTGCAGACGGCTCACCTTCCCAAGAGTTTGTTAGCGGAGTTAACAGCCGCATAACATTGTGGCAGAAGGATAACGAAAATGGGATAAATGTTGGCAGTGTAAATAACAAAGGTTATTTCAATATTCTTTTTTCCGAAGAAGAAATAGCGAATATGAAAACAGGTAAAACGTGGCTGACTTTTACAATTGCCAATTTTTTAACTGAAGTTAAAAAAACTGACCAGAAGTTCCCTGTGGAAAAGCTTGTTAAAGAGAAAGAAAAAGCAGAATCAGTAAAAGTAGCAGGACTTCCATATTACTATGGCCGTCTTCTTTTTGAAGATGGTTCTCCTGCAATTATAGACAGGTCACTCTGGAAAGGTGGTATGGAAATAATGGTTGATTTTCCTTACGCAGGCAGTCCTCAAATTGATTCTGATGGTTATTTCAAAGTATTTTTTACACCTGAACAGTATGAAAAAGTGAAGGAACGTAAAGAAAGAAATAATATTATTGTCCCTACAGGTCCAAACTCCGGCAGGGGAATGTATGTTTTTCCTGTCACTGAGCTTTCTCAGGATAAATCAAAAGCCGGAGTGGTTAAGATTCCCCGTCCTGTTCCGCCTAAGCAGGAATTATCGACTGTAGAATCGAAGGTTGGAAAACAAATTCCCGATTTCAATAATATTACTTTAACGAATTTTCAGCAGGAGCAGGCGAAAGGCAAGCCGATGCTTGTTTGCTTCTGGGATATGGACCAGCGACCTTCGAGACAGTATATAGAGGAGCTGGAAAAGCAAAAAGAAGAATTGCAGAAAAAGAATCTTGACGTTTTAATCATTCACGCCGGAACCAAGACGGAAGCCGAAGTAAAACAATGGATTCAGGAAAATCAAATTTCTTTTCCCTGTGGTATTATCGAAGGAGACCCCTATGATACTTTATTGAAATGGGGTGCAAGAGGTCTTCCATGGCTTGTTCTTACAGATAAAGAACATGTAATTACAAAAGCTGGTTTTAATATCGATGAATTGCTGCTTGAGAAATAATTTTGTAAGGAGATAAATTATGTACACTATAAACAATAAAACAAAAATTACAATTACTAAAATCGCATTGGGGACATTAATATTGGGAATGTTCACATCAGGCTGCTTTGCGGCTAACGAAACAAATCGGGAAATACATGCTGTGGTTCCGGGAAATAACGAGTTTGCTTTTAATCTTTATTCTCAGATTAAGAATCTGCCTGACATAAAACAGGCGGAAGGCAATTTGTTTTTCTCGCCTTACAGTATTTCCACCGCACTGACGATGACTTATACTGGTGCTCGCGGCAGGACTGCTAGGGAAATGGCCGGCGTTCTGAAGCTTCCCGTTATAAGTGATGGTTGGACTGACATGGAAAAAATCGCATCTGTTTTTGGAGCATTGCAGAAACAGTTGCAGGCGGACAAGGAAACGAGCGGCTATCAGTTGAACGTCGCCAACGCCTTATGGGGACAACAGGGCTATCCGTTTTTGCCCGAATTTCTTGAACTGAACAAAAAATATTTCGAGTCGGGACTCAGCGAAGTTGATTTTGCCAAATCAGAAGAAGCACGTAAAACAATAAATACATGGGTAGAGAAACAAACTAACGAAAAAATAAAAGACCTCATGCCTCCCGGAAGTATTGACGCTTTGACAAGGCTGGTTTTAACAAATGCGATTTACTTCAAGGGTGACTGGTCAATTAAATTCAAGGAAGAAAATACGAAAGACGCAGACTTCCACGTCACCGAGCAGAAAACAGTACAAGTTCCGATGATGTATCAAAAAGAGTCATTCCAATATGCGCAGCTTGATAATATGCAGCTTTTGGAGATGCCATATAAAGGCGACAAGCTCTCGATGCTGATTATACTTCCGAAAACCATCGGTGACATGGATGCAATAGAAAGCAATCTAAATTTACAAACTCTGCAACCAAATATGAAACAGATGCGCAAACGCGAAGTGGAGGTCTATTTACCGAAGTTCAAAATGACCTGCGGCACGCTCGATATATCAAGAATCCTTGCAGCGATGGGAATGAAAGACGCCTTCTCGAGAGCTGCGGACTTTTCCGGCATGAGCGGCAGGAAGGATTTGTACATTTCAAGCGTAATGCACAAGGCGTTCGTTGAAGTAAACGAAGAAGGAACAGAAGCCGCAGCGGCGACCGGCGTCGGGATGAAACTTCTTTCAATCGCACAGCCGCCGCCTGTTTTCCAAGCTGACAGACCTTTTATTTTTATGATTAGAGACAACGTCTCGCAAAGCATATTGTTTATGGGTAAAGTGGGTAATCCAGCATTACAAGGTGAATAAAGAAATTACAGATAAACGAATTTTTCAAGGAGAATAATTATGAATAGTAGAACAAGTAAAATAATGGCGATATTATTGGCGCTTGGATTCGTTACAATCGCACAAGCCAGAATTAAACTCGTCGCTCTGCCGGAGCGGGCGGGTACTATAATTCGCCTGGATAATCCTCAGGCTACACTGATACAGGAAGAGCGTGTGCTTACACTTCAGGAGGGAGTAAATAAAGTGGATTTTTCATGGAATGCGGTTTCCATCGACGCAGATTCCATCAGGCTCGAGCCCCTCGATCATCCCGATGGCGTGACATTGCTCAGTGTGAGCTATCCCCCCAACGAAGCTGCGCTTGTATGGGACATCGCCTGCCAGGGTGACTATGTCGAGAAAGTGAGAATCAGCTACCTTCTGAGTAATATCGACAGGCTCATCACATATAAGGCAGTTGCAAACAAGCCTGAAACGGATGTTGACCTGAAAAGCTACATCATTCTGCGAAACTTCTCAGGCGAGGATTTCGATAAGGCACGTATTCTTCTGGATTACGGCGAATCGTTCGAGCAGGGAATTCAGAACGAAGAGACGAAGCAATTGCTCTTTCTCAAAGAGCCCAATGTGCCAATTACCAAAGTATGGAAGTTCGACTCTGATAAGCAGGTCTGGAATCCTGAGGAACTTGAGAACCAGAATGTTGGTATCCCTGTAAGCTACGAAATTGTCAACGATGCCAACAGCGGCTTAGGCAAGTTCGCACTCTGGGGAGGCAAGGACAGGATTTACCAGGAGGACGGCCACGAAAGCACGATAATCCTGGGCGAGGACAACGCGATACTCGCTCCTGTAGGTGAGAAAATGGAGCTTTATATAGGTGACAGCAGGGACATTGTAGTAACACAGAAGCAGCTTCGCGACGATCGCATAAACGTCGTACGTACAACCGACAGCAGACGTAACATTGTAATGTATGACACAGACGAAGAGATTGAAGCAACGATCGAGAATTTCAA
>JARRRJ010000289.1:0-5117 GCA_037380865.1 Sedimentisphaerales bacterium | reverse complement strand
CGGGATTATTAGCCTGGCCTGTACTTTTTCTTGTAATTGCTTTGGTAGCGGCAGCTTTCGGGTTCGGTAATATCACTTCCATATCAGCGGGAATAGCAAAAGTGCTTTTCTTCCTTTTTATTGTAATTTTTGTTCTCTTCCGGCTATGAGCTTCGTTGCAGAATAGTGGGGTCCCATTTTAAGATATTGAAAAGATCAAGGGACACTGTTATACTGAAACCATATAAGCGGTACTATGGTCAAGCAAAAGATGCTCAGGAAAATAAGAAAACGCGATGGCTCGATAGTTCCTTTTGAAAAAGCCAAGATTGTCAATGCAATCTACAGGGCCGCCATGGATGTTCTTTCATCTCATCGAAAAGCCGATGTCATCTCTATTTCTATTGCAGATATTGTGATCAAACAACTCTCTGAAATATTTAACAAAGTCAAAATTCCCGATGTCGAATCGATTCAGGACATTGTCGAGACTTCCCTGATGTCAGAAGGCTACAACACAATAGCCAAAAGCTATATTCTCCACAGACAAAAGCGAAGCGAAATCCGTTTCGCTAAAAACGCTTTGGATTTGAAGGATGACCTGAAACTTCCCGTTAATACTATGGAAGTCCTGAAAAGACGATATCTCCTGACATCGTTCGGCCAGCTATCCGCCTGCTTTGTACTGCCTGTCGAAGATTCCAACGACGGCATATTCGAGTCTCTCAAAAACATGGCGAGAATCCATCAAAGCGGTGGCGGCACAGGCTTTAATTTCTCACACCTGCGTCCCAGAGGATCGCTCGTTTCCACCACTAAGGGAAGCGCTTCGGGACCTGTGTCTTTTATGAGCATATTCGACAAGGCAACAGGTGTAATCGTCCAGGGAGGCCGCAGACGAGGCGCGAATATGGGCATACTTCGCTGCGATCATCCCGATATAGTTGATTTTGTCGAAGCAAAGGCGACAAAAGGCATGTTCGAGAATTTCAATCTTTCCGTGGCCGTCACAGATAAGTTCATAGAAGATGTAAAAGCCGACAGATTCTTCGACCTGAAAAATCCACATACAGGAAAAAAATCAGGAACAATTAAAGCCAGTTCACTCTTCGACCTGATAGGGCGATCCGGGACTGGTTTTTGTCGACGAGGTAAACAGGAAAAATCCCACCCCGCAAGTCGGCAAGATCGAAGCGACAAATCCGTGCGGCGAACTGCCGTTACTCGACTACGAGAGTTGCAACCTCGCTTCGATAAATCTCTCGAAAATGGTAGATAACAAAAGACTGAACTGGGACAAGCTGGGAGATTGTGTTGAGTGGGGAATCCTGTTCCTTGATAATGTAATCGAAGTTAACAAATTTCCCCTGCCTGAAATTCGGGAAATGACTTTAGCAAATAGGAAAATCGGGCTTGGAGTGATGGGATTTGCGGACATGCTGATAATGCTCGGGATACCCTATAATTCAGAGGAAGCTTTGAACCTGGCTAAAAAATTAATGCGATTTATTCACAAGGAGTCAATAGAAGCATCGGAAAAGCTCGCTGAAGAAAGAGGTGTCTTTCCAAATTACGAAAAATCAATTTACGCAGCAAAGAATTTGAAGCTTCGCAACGCGACAGTGAATACGATAGCACCCACTGGAACAATAAGCATTATTGCGGGATGTTCAAGTGGCATCGAGCCGTTATTTGCAGTCAGTTTTGTTCGAAATGTTCTTTCAGGAACTAAACTCTTCGAGGTCAATCCCCTCTTTGAAAAAATTGCAGAAAAGAAAGGACTTTACAAAGAAGAAATAATTTCAAAAATTGCAAAGCAAGGCTCCCTGCAACCGATTAAAAACATTCCCGAAGAAATTAAAAGAGTCTTCGTAACCGCGTTCGACATCGAGCCTGTCGAGCATCTATACGTTCAGGCCGCTTTCCAGAAGAATACAGACAACGCAGTCTCGAAGACTATCAATCTTCCTCAAAGCGCTTCAGTCGATGATGTGCGAAAAATATACCTCAAAGCTCACGAGTTAAAATGCAAGGGAATTACAATTTACCGGTACGGCAGCAAAGAGCAGCAAGTGCTCAGCTTCGGCGCTAAAGAAAAAGAAGCGGCAAAGGAGAGTCGCCCGCTTGTCGTTGCAGATGCCGAATATTCGGGTGGCTGCGCCGCAGGCGAATGTGTATTTTAACAGAAACGGAAAGTCTTCAATGAATGAAAAGTAAATTAAAAAAAGACTGTGCTTCTTGCTTAAAAGATTGGTCATGTATTTCTCGCAACATCTGACCCTAACAGAATGTCGCGCATAATCGCGGCAGGTGAACTCGATTGGGCGTGTACAAACCATGTAATTGTAACAGAATGGTTCTGCCCGGACACGACTGCAAACCTGCGCGTCAATAAACACATTTCAATCGTTATAAATTATATTTCTAAGGTCCAATAATATTCACTTTTTTCTTGATTTTTTCAAAAAAATGGTTATGATGTATAGCTACATCTTTGGATTCAACCAGCAACGACTAAGGAGTGATTCTTTTATAATTTTTGGTTTTAAGTGCTGTTGTGTTTTGTTTCCTGTATATCTTAGTCTAATAAACCGTCGCACATCAGAAATAATCCGACCTGAATATCAATTAAAAAGGAGGCAGAAAGATGAAAAAATCAAAAACAAATTCAATAAGAGTTTCCATCTTCATATTATTTCTCTTAACAGTGTTCTGTCGGACAGTCGTTGCAAGCGAACTGCAACCTGTATACAAAAAAACACTCCCAACCTGGTGGGAAAAAGCTTACGAACATCGAAACATGAACCCTAACATGCTTGATGAGTACCCAGAGGATCCACGCCTAATGGGGCCTGATGGCAAGGTTGATTCATGGAAATTTGAAGGTTACAACGGCAGTACATGTGTACTTTCATATTTGGGAGGAGGAGTAAATATCCAAGTATCCGAAGAGCCAGGCTCGACGGGAAAATTATTTGATTACGTTTCCAATGATGCTAATGAAACAAAATTCAAGGAATTTGCATTTCGTTTACAATTCAGGACAGAAGATTCTTTTTGCCCTGACACAGGTACGGCTCTTGCAAGTTTAAAGGTAAGAATTAATTTCAGTACCCCGGATCCATGTGACAACTGGAATATAGATGGTTTTGCAGAAAGTAAAGAATATACTATCTTTGAGGAAGGTCAAATATATTGGGGAAAATACAAGGATGGAAATTATTACGAAGTTGAAATTTGTGATCGGATTGATTGGCAGCCCGAAAGTGAACAAATTTGTTTAAATTATTACTCAAGCGGGTGGTATGCATGGCCTCACAATCTGAGTATAAGTACATTTGATTTTCGCACAAAATGCTTTGAACCAATTGATCCGAATTATTTTTTATATGGAACCTATATGTCGGATTTTATTTTTGGCATTAACAATTGTGAATTTACGTATGACCCGATATCAGCTCAATGCTCCATAGCAGGCAGCATTGACGGCCAAGAATTTGATTGTGAGGATGATTGTCCCTTTACCGTCGATTTTAAATGTACCTTAGATCCAAATTCTCAAAATGCAATATTTTCGGATGGATCTTGTTTAATTACAGACTGTGATCACGTACCCATACTCGGATTTGATGCTTTGAGAATAACGGCTAATTCCGAACCAAACTCTGGCAGTACTCAAATTATCATTGATTGTTGCAAGCCTTGGATCGATCCGCACTTTTTGGATATAGAGTTATTCAGTGCAATAGAAGAAACTCCGGCATGGCCGGCCATATACTTCGATATACCACTTGTGTTCAGTGATGAGATCCAAAATACAGAACCAACTATCACTCCAACTATATTTACCGGCCCCCTTTGTATGATTGACAGGTTTCAGGAACCACCGGTTTCATTTTTGGAAGATTTTAGTATTTATTATGATACTTCAGATCTCAGAGGATTCTGGCATAATGGCGGCAATAGTCCTGAAGTAACGATAGACCTTCTGTCAAACCCGGATGGCATTCAATTCATGAAGATCTATGCATTGATCTGTGATTTTACACCATATTGGGCATGGGCAACATATACTTTTCCGGAACCGATTGACTTAAGCTCTTTAATGCAAAATGGAGTTATAACCGTCGTTGGCGCCGCTTCTAATTCGGGGAACACTCCGACAAAAGTCTATGTGGAATTAATCGATACAGAAGAAAACTCATCAAAAGTTTGTACAGATGGAAATTGGACAAGCGCATCACTAACGTCCAGTGAGATGCCACTTATTTCCTTAGATGGAAATGCCAATCTCCGCCAGACAAATAAGCTTAGAGTAATTCTTGAAGCCAGTGATTTTTCCTCGGGATACAGTGAAATAATCATTGACAAAGTTGAGGTATCTGCACCTAAAGAATCGTCTTGTGACAAAGAGTGTAATATTCTTGATGAGATAACAGAAGGTTTCAATAATATGGGATTGGATTTTGGTAGCCAATATATCGAAAAAATAACAAGGATTGAAGGGGGTGAGACTGTCTATGAACAGATGCCTTCGACAATTGAATGTGGAGAAATTGGAGATCCGCAAAAACCACTTGAAGTCAGAATTCAGATTTCAAATAATTTTGAAATCTTACCAAATAGCTGGGAAGTTGCCAGACGTGTTAATGAATGCGGGATACAGCAACAGGGAGCACATTATCTCATTATAATGAAAATTTATAGTTATTGTGATCCTGAAGATGGCGAATGTTATTGCAGAGTATATGCTCGAATGACAAAGGTTGAAACAGCTGAAATATTAATGTCATACTACGGTGAGTATAATAAATGTGACAAAGTGAACGAATTGATCACAAAACACTTAGAAAATTTCCAAAGGAGCCCAAATAGTCATATTCCTCCTTTTGAATTTAAGAATGAAGATTCTAAGTGGAAATGCTCTCAGCACAATTAAGAAAAAATTAACATATTTTCTTGATATATTCAGGTTTATAAACGTTTTGACTAAAAAACGACCCCCCGGGCTACACCGCCCGGGGGGTTCCTGTCACGTTTTTAGAGGTATACAAAATAAAGTAGAGAAGGATTCCTCCTATTACGAGGTGTTAATCAACTTTGCTTTCGAGAGTGAAAAACCCGAGGTTCGTAAGAAT
>JARRRJ010000288.1:0-4020 GCA_037380865.1 Sedimentisphaerales bacterium | reverse complement strand
GTCTATACAGGCAAACAAGCAAAAGAGCTTGGACTAATCGACGAGATCGGCGGACTCAAAAATGCAATAGAGTATGCCGCGTCACAGGTCTCGCTCGATGATTATGAAATCCGGGTTATTCCACAGTCAAAAGATTTCATAACTATGCTCCTCGAAGAATATTCGGGCCAGGGCGCCAAGCCTTCTGATATTACGCTGACAAATATGAAAAATCTTTTCGGAAATAATTCGACTGCTCAGCTCTTATTTGATCTTCTGCAAAAACTCGAGCCTAAGAAAGCAAAGGTTATTTACCATGCGTTGCAGCATGTCGAATTGCTCCAGAGAGAAAATGTCATACTCACGATGCCGTTCGATATTATTTTTCAGTAAAATAATACATCGTTTTATGTAAGGTGTTTCTTGTCGAGTGATGTAGAACTCAGCATTCAGTACGAATAAGTTTTGCTTGCCTGTTCTGTGCCGCCGTAGGCTCCCATATTTATAACGCCTCCGTTTGGCTCAGGTTCCTTGCCTGTAGAGTCTTGCGGATCACCCGCATCGATGCATGGACTTGTTGCTTCATCTGCAACCCAGCTCAGACTGTTCGGGTCATATCTACCGGCCTGCGACTTAAGATGAAAGTCTGCGTCGGCCGCATCAGCAAAAAGCGGATCGACATAGATGTTGCCATCACCCGGCCAGGGCGCTTCGGTCTCAGTATCCTCCAGGCACGAGTAAGTGACATTAATGGTGGAATCATCGCCATTAAATATTTCACCGCCGCCATCAACGATAATGCAGTTGCGAATCTGAAGACTTCCCGCAAGATGTCCTCCTTCATCGTCGGCAGTGCAGGCAAAGGACTTTCCGCTCTGAGCGACATTTGCGAAGAAGGTGCAGTTTGTCACCTTTATATCTCCGGCATTAGAGTTGCGAATCGCGCCGCCGAATGTGTCTGCTGTATTAGTGGTAAAGATGCAATTCGCGACAGTCAAATTTTCTGTGAGATTGTTCCTGATAGCGCCGCCTCCTGAAGAATAATTCGATTCAAATGTACATTTCTTAAATGTCGGCGAGACTGGTCCGTTATTGTATATTGCGCCACCATTATAAACTGATGTGTTGTTGTAAAAGGTGCAGTTCGTTGTCACTGGTGTGCTACCTGAAGCTGCGGAGTTGTTATAAATAGCTCCGCCGGCATTTGCGTGATTTCCCTCAAAGAGACAGTCTGATATTACGGGGCTGCTGTTATTACAGTAAATAGCTCCGCCGACATTTGCTGAATTTGACAGAAAGACGCAGTTGGTTATGACAGGCCTCACGCAGTTTGTTAAATAAATCGCACCGGCCTTTTCGGAATAACCTCTCGTTATCGTGACGCCGGAAAGAACTGACTTTGGTATCTCATAATTTTGGAACACAAATCCGTAATGCGGCTGGCTCACTGTCCCGTCACAGTCTATGGTGACAAGATTCGGATCGTTAGGATCTTCGCCGGTGACAGTGATGGCTTTACCCTTAAAGTCTATGTCCCTGTTTCCCGTGCCGCTGTAAGTTCCTCGGAGAATGACAACCTTATCGCCATGGGTGGATGCATTTATCGCCTCCTGTATGGAATCGAACGGATGTTCAGGCGATCCGTCTTCATTGGGATCGGAAAGCGCAGAATTATACGGCGCAGGGTCGTTCGGAGCGTCATCATCGACATACCACAGTGACAAAGGAATAGAGTTCGGCTCAGTATCCGCATAAAAATCCACGCCCCAGATGTTTCCGGAGGATGGAGATCCATTAACGGAGAGATTTGTTAGAATTGTTCGCTCCTCTGTTACGCGGCCGTCTATGTTCGCCCATAGCGTATAAGACGTGTTCGAATTTAAACCTTCGAAGGCGTATATTCCCCTGTAGTCAGTCATTGTAGAGAACTGGACTGTTCTGCCGGCTTTGGTGAAAACCACTGCATTCATAATCGGGTTGTTGTTCGGGTCCAGGACGCGACCGCTGATAATTTCACCAACCTGCGAAGGAGAAATATTATACAGGCAGGCCGTTATCGTATCGTATGCCTGCTGCGCGTTGATATCGGGAAGGTTGTACCACGCGTCGTCAGTTCCATTCCAGCCCATATTGACGTGGTGATATATTGTTGATGCTTCGTAAGAATTTCCATCGCGCGTATACTTTATGGAAGTATCGTAAGCGTAGCCGTCGCAAAGAACAGCATGGCCGCTCTGTGATTGCTCGCCCGCGAAGATACCCAGAATGACCGGAAGGCCTGCGTCAAGGCATGGATTAATCATGCTGTACAGATTTGCAGAATCAATATTCCTTTCGTAATTGTACCCGAGCACTGCATTGCTGTAGCCGAAAGTTTCCTTCAAGGCGACTTGGGCATCTTGCATTCCCGCACCTGAGCCGCTTTGAGCATAATCCATTTTCACTGCAATACCCGCATCGTAGCAAAGCGAGCCGATCGCTTTGCACTGGGCAGTAGTCAGGCTGCCGCAGTTTGCACTCGGGTTGAGCACCATTTGATTCCATTTGTAAGGTCCGCCGAGTTCGTCACCGCCGAGGGTTGACGAATATTGAATTTGGCTGTCCACGGAAATTGAAAAATTCATTTTTCCTATACCTGCCGTCGGATATTGGAAATAACGCATCAACTGTGCCATAGCGGTGGCGAGACAGCCGCTCGGATAATTGTTGGGTGTATAATAATTATAACACGTTTTGCCGCATACGTCGGCCTGGCTCCATCTGCTTTGCACAAGCGGGACCACACGGATATCGCACAGGCACGCAAGACCCATCAGCATGAACCCGTCGTTGCTATTTTGTGCCAGGTCCACGTATGTATGCCATTTTGTCTGTGCTTTTATCTGAGCTGGATTTTCAGAGAGTGACATCAGGCCAAACGCAGCCTGAGCATCCAGAGTTCTATTGCTAAGGTCGCTCCTGACCAGCGCACCTAACGGATTTTCAAGAGAAGGATCATAAGTGCCGTCATCTGAGAAACCAATTATCGGTTCAATCAGGTCATCCGCGGAGACAACCACAAATCCCGAAGGTTTAAGATACACGATGTAATAAACAGCGTTGCCGGCGCTGTCTGCAAACGTATCGACGTTGGCAATTTGATGACCGAGGGCGACCCCCAGCGGCTGCGCTTGTTTCATGAGCCAGCCAGATACAACCGCTTCGGCTTCATAGGCTGTTGTAGGTCTGGCCGAAATGCCATGGCAGGGCAGTAGTGCCAATATGACAGTTACAAAAGCTGTAAGTTTCATTTCTACTCGCATTATACTTTTTTGCCGCTCCTTAGTCAAGCCTCTCGCACTCCCAACATACAGACTTGAGCAACAAGCGGCAAGACTTGAATGTTGAAGTCAGGCCTCTTCTTGACGTATAATAACGTTTTCGGGTAGAGTTCCTGTATTTGAGAAAAGTAAAAAAAGCGAACCATGAATTGAAAAAAAGGCACATTATATATAGGATGAATGAAAACACCGAATATAACCTGGTCGAAAGAGCAATGCAGGGCGATGCAACAGCTGTTGCGGAGCTTTTCAAGCAATATTGGCGTGCCGCGAGGGGGACTGCCTTTGGCATTATCGGAAATATTGATTTGGCTGAAGATGCCGCCTCTGAAGCTCTCTATGAAGCTCTGAGGAATATTGGCAATCTGAATGATGCAGAAAAATTCGGGCCGTGGCTGCATAAAATTGTTATTCGTTCTGCGCTACACCTTAATAATTCGAAAACGAAAGCAAACACGGCCGACCGCAAAATGTCTTCTGAAAAGAAGGTATCGAAAAGCATTTCAGATATGGAGCAGCGGGAAATTGCCTCTTTAATCCGAGATGCTGTTGACAATTTGCAGGATATTTTGCGTGAAGCAATATCTCTCTATTATTTCGAAGGTTACAACGTCGAGCAGATTGCCGATTTTCTGGATATTCCGACGGGAACTGTAAAAAGGCGGCTTCATGACGGACGCAATGCTCTGCGTGACTCTGCACAAAAGATAATACAGG
Organism: Sedimentisphaerales bacterium; assembly: GCA_037380865.1. Classification (GTDB taxonomy): domain Bacteria; phylum Planctomycetota; class Phycisphaerae; order Sedimentisphaerales; family Anaerobacaceae; genus JAFGPS01. The sequence continues at coordinate 4 of JARRRJ010000288.1, read as the reverse complement.
GGAC
>JARRRJ010000287.1:0-4021 GCA_037380865.1 Sedimentisphaerales bacterium | reverse complement strand
TGTCTCAGCCAGCCTTCTCTGCGTTGCGCATCTGCGTTTCGCATCAGCGGCTGCAGTTCCTCAAACAGCATTTGCCGTTCAGGTGCCGTGGCAGTCGGCCAGACCTTCCCGATGCGATGGTCAACCAATTCGAACCGCTCGGGGCAAGAGTGATCCCCCCGAAGAAGATGTTCAAGCTCATCCCACCAGAACTCCTGCCAAGTCCCTATGGTTCCGGAACTCACAAAAAAAGTGGCAGGCATCCCCATCTCTTCGAGGATCGGGAGAGCCTCCCTGGCATTATCAGCATAACCGTCGTCAAAGGTAATGGCTAAGGCAGGTTTTTTAACCTTCACCCAGTCTTCTTCAAACCTGACAACTGAAAAATTATTTTTCAGAAATTGCATATGCGCCCGAAAATTGTCAGGCGAGACCGCCAGCAATTGCGGGTCGGAGGGAAGGGCGGTCACACGGTGATAGAGCAGCACGACCACAGGCGGATCAAAAAGGTTGATCAGACGGTTTTTGGACCTATAAGCGATAGCCTCCGCGGATCGGAAGAGTGAAACGGGCATCAAAACGAATTCTCGCTATGGACAACAATCTTAGGGAGGTGCGTCAGTTTATTGCGCTTTCAATTTATTTTGAGGATAGCAGTCTAATGTAGTCATCAATGTTGAATTCCAGCATTTTCTTAAAATCCTCAGCTAAAAGCTGCAAATATTTATCCTTGGCACCAGCGAGGTCGTTTGATTGGGTTGATACTTCATAGATGCTGAACCGAGCGGCAGCAAACCTGATTGCCATCCCAACGCTTCCTGATTTATCCGACTTAGATATCTCGTTGGCAAGGTTAATAAATTGATCTGCATAGTTGTACATCATTTTCTCATCGGGTTTTTCCATGGTTTTCCTCATTAGCATTAGAGTAAATGTAATATCTGAGGGTTGGATGATCAAATTCTGCCTGTTTAGAAAATGGCGAATCAGCAATAATCACACCATGACACTCAGGATTCAGATATATAATGGTCACCTTGCGCTGCTTCCTGAGTAACGACTTCGATATATTGCCAATTACTCTTTCCATAACAGGACATGGGAACGGATTAAAAAAATAGAAGAAATTATAACCATCTAAATCTAGATATTCAGAAGCGTCTCCCTGCTCCATATTTACGTTATCGATCCGCAACTTTCTCAAGTTTCGTCGTGCTATATCAATCAACGCTGCCGATATTTCAACACCTGTAATCTTGGAAAAAGGATACTTTGCCAGGCTAATAAGCGCGCCCCCTTTTCCACATCCAAAATCTATAATAGCATCCCTGGAAGTTATTCCAAAACTATCCAAGACTTTTTCCAAGGCGTCCCCGCCTGAATCGGCATATTCATATGCACATTCTTCAGACAGATTAAGTTCATCCAAATATACATTTTTCAGGTCGATCTGCCGAAAAAGAAGCTGCAGCCTATAATAAATTGCTCGCCAATCCCGTTGGCGTAAAAGACGAAAGTAAAGTGTAATTTTTTCAATCATTGCAAGCAACCCGTTTTCGAATTCGACATGCCTGTTTGTAACTTAATAATTCAATACTTATTTCTCCCAACTGGCCCCTTCGCAATCTTGAACAACTAGGATTTCCCCATCAATATTTTTTACATATTTTCAACATGTTGGACACAATTGTCATCAAGGGACTTACCACAGAAAAAATCCTGGACTGATCCTTTCCTTCCTTAAGGTATTTAATAACGACCGGCTTGCTTTTTCCGTATGCCGTTTGGCCCAAAGTTTTCATGAGAGATTCAGCTTCTGCTCTTGGCATCAATAAATGGTCTTTTTGCGGACAACTGGGGCTGTCGCGATATTTTATTTCAATAACTCTTTTTTTCTCCGCCAGCCCTATTATCTCGTAAGGATATACTCTGCAGTCAATTGGTCGCTCATTGTAAATTCTGCAGCCGCTTAACTCCCAATGCGGACATGGCCCATTATCGATAGTGGAGACAATGAAAATCTTATTATCTTTGGTGATTGACAGCTTGTCGCGAAGATTTAGAAAATTATTTTCGAATTCCTCGGTCGATAGTCGGAGTCCACTTAACTGACTGCAGCACCGTTGATTCTCGTTACACTTTAGGCAAGGATTATCTTGAATAGTGGACATTGCTTGGCCATAAGAGAGGGGTGAAATTTTCAATTTCTTGCTGCAGAGGACTTTGGTCGCCCGAGTATATTTGCGAAATGAAAAATCATCCTTATCCGAGGTTCGATTATAAGTTCATGGAATCGGATGAATTTTGAATAAACTGTTTTTTTATAAATGTGAATATCACAGTGAGGATTTGAGGTATCTGTCCATTTTTTCTTATAATTTTCAAAGCTGCCGCAAAAGTCGTAAACATGCACCCCGGCCGATTCCGTGAAAACATGCTCTAGAATTGACATTTCCAAAAAGGTCCCAGGTGATAAGGCGGCAAGCTCAGGATTATAATGGCCGCGGAGCGCGTGCTCCTTGCCATAACCTTTTAAATGAAATTCAACGGCTATCATCTTGCTATCGAGGTACAGTGCCCAGATTGACAGCCAACCTTTTTCAGCTGCGTAATATGCCAAGGCTTCAAAAAATTTCCAGTTTACTGAAGAGACAAGAGAATCTCCTATCCTTTCGGCCCAACTTTGTTTTACAACCGCAAACATATCTTCTTTGCATGAAAGAAATTCTTCCCATGTAGTGAAATTTTTTACAGAAACCTTTCCCGCTTTCCTGATCCTATTCTTAATATTATTTAAACTTTTTCGTGTTCGTCTGGATCGTCCGGAAAAAAACGCCTGCCATCCCCCTGCGGGGATTAAGTAGGGTGAATCAATAGAATTTGGGTTCTGTTTCCAACTCTTGCCTTCCGCTTCGAGAATTTGCGCCAAAGAAGCATAATTTTCTGAACTCAAAGGGAAATTTCTAAAATAGAGCTCGTCCCATTGGGAAGACTGTTCAAAAAGAGATTGGATTAACTGTAAAAGGAATATGGCCCTGTATTCGGGTAGGACAATAAAATCATTGTGAAGGGATTGATTGTTTTGAATAAACCCTATCCTTCGCACCTTTACCCCATGGAGGTTATACCTCTTCCACATGAGCGGAGCTATACCTACCAGGCTATCGCCTTCCCACATGACAAAAATACGGAGCTTCGCTTCGGCACCGTACGACCCCCACCAGTTTCTATACCAAATAAAACTGGCAAATACGGTTACGTAATTCTCAAGGACGTTGCATAGGTGGTCCCATTCTTTTTCAAGACGCGCAAAAGCTTCCTGCTCTTCCACTATTTCAAATCTGAGTGTTTGCTTACTCATCGCGTCTCTTACCAGAACTTCGGATAGAACATCGCCTTAGTCATCATCCAGCCGGTTTTCCGAAGGGGTTTCAGAAAGAGACAGGTGCCATGGACGGCAAACCAGTAGGAGATAAATGTCGCTATGACTGCCCCCATCGCACCATAACGGGGAATAAGGGCATAATTAAGCAAAATATTCATCACGCTTCCCATCGCGATGGACAAAAGATTCACCCTGGTCCAGTTCCTGGCTACGATAAAATTGTTACGAGCTGCCCCGAGACCGGTGAAAAGTCCTGTCCAGGCTAGAATTGCTAACAATGGCCCGGCCTTCGAGTAGGCCGAAGAAAACAGTAACTGGATAATCTCTCTCGAAAAAAACGCGACCGGCAGGGCGAATCCATAGGCCAAACGCACCATGATGCCGTAAAGTTTCTGCAGATGTGCATCGAAGAGTTCTTCGGAGATGGCGTCAGCCTCCACGATAGCCGGGAATACGGAGGAACAGATGACAATTGGAATGAAATACCACGCCTCGGAGATCTGCACGGCTACAGAATAATTGCCAAGTTCTTCACTTCCAACCATATTTCCTAGCATTACCTGGTCGATACGCAGATAAACCATGGTCAAGAAGGCGGAAAAGACCAGAGGCCAGCTGTCCCGCAGCAATGACCCGGCCATTCTCCGACTGAATCGC
>JARRRJ010000286.1:0-4028 GCA_037380865.1 Sedimentisphaerales bacterium | reverse complement strand
GTCGTTTTTCAATCTGATGTTCAGCAACCAGGAAATAATTGCCAAAAGAATTGTAAGGATTGCAATTACCGAATAATCTGCTCCGAAGAGAGAATCGATTCGCTGACTTAATAACCAGGCGAACATGCTGAAAATCGCCACTCCGAGCGGAAACCATGAGCAAAATTGAAGGAATATTTTCTTTACGCCTGATAAAATATTGTTCCGGTAAGGATAGACAAACACGTAAGAACCAATCAATGCAACTGCAGGAATCATCGGAAGGACATATCTTATTTTCCTGGCACTCGGTATTGACATGCCGACAAGTACCACCATGATCCATATTACCAAGGGAGCCAGGAGTCTGCAGTCATCGTGCTTCTCGCCCGAAAATATTCGCTTGTGTAAAGCTACGATAACAATAACTGCAAACGGATATGACAGAGCATACCTTCCAAGACTCTCTATGAAATAATAACCGACCCAATGCTTTGGATAACCGCTGAGACGCCCGGTAACCTGGGCTTCAATCACTTGTCTTACAAAGGTTTCACCACCTTGATATTGGGCGGCTGCGAGCAGTATGATGCTGTACGTGACAAGCAACATGGCAGACGCAGACGCTGTAAAGGCAAAATCCTCAAAATCTCTGTTGTAGAGATGATAAGCACATACCACACTTGCGGGGACAATCAGTCCTATAGGACCTCGGAACACAAAGCCGACCATTAACAAAAACGGGATGAGCCAGAGACGCTTCCGTCTATTATAAATAGCGGACGAGTAGACAATGTAAAAACACACTACCGTTGCCAGAGAAGTGTACTGATCTATAGAAACGCTGCGTGAAAGACTGAAAAACTCGTTGGTACACAGCGCAAAAAGAACTGCAAACAAGCCGCAATTTCTTGAGTGCATCGCTCCGATTCGATAGATAAAAACGAGAATAAGAGCAGAGACAATAGCTGTCGGCAAAACGGAAGTAAACGGGGTAACTTTGCCGAACGGCAGAGAAACGAGGTAAATCATTAAAGTTGACGCACCGGTATAATCGGGATAAGGCTGACCATATGTGGTCGGGAAAAAGGTTGGGCCGTTATGCAGCATTTCCTGTGCAAAAACAGCAAAGCGGCAATTGAAACCAGTAAACTCCGGGCTCAGGCCAATTGTAAAAACCACAACGCCTGTAAAAAAGATTAGCAGCGAATCTTTATTAAGCATAAAACTATTCTTCTTCCATGATTTTCCTGTCCGGTTCAGCTTCAGAGAAATCTCTTTGCTAACTTTCTTCCTTCTGCCTCAAAATAATCATAGGTTAATATGACGGATAACATTTATGTTCATAAATAGTTCCTAAAGATACTCTGATACTTTTCATACTATATGTAATTAACCTTAAAATAAGCTGAACACTTTTTTATACAGAAGAAAAACGCTGAGCTGCATAAATAATTGGTTTCAGGCTGCTTCGCGTTGCTGGAACAAAATCTTCAAATATTTAAGTGAAATGCTTTTTAAGAGAATCTTACACCAGATAATAGAATTGGTGTATAGTAAGAGTACATGATGAAAAAGCGGCTGAGATACTTGAAAAACCTGTTTATTTGATGGAAGCGAGGGATGACAATCCCTATCGCATAAGAAACTATCGCAATGCAGCACAGACTATCAGGAAATATGACAAAAATATTTCCAGGATTATCAGAGATGAGGGAAACAGTGCAATTGAGAGCCTCCCGGGCATCGGGTACAAACTCTCCTGCGAGATCAGGGAAATCCTGGTTACGGGGAAATCAGGTCTGGAAGAACAGCTTAAGAGTAGTACATCACTGGAGAAGCTGCTTTCTGAAGTCCCTGGAATCGGCGAGAATTTAGCGGCAAGGATACATGATGAGCTGGGAATTCCGAACCTTAAAGAACTTGAAATAGCTGCGCATGACGGAAGACTCGAAAAAGTCGAGCGAAATCAAATCAGGAAAATAGCTCTCAAACGCTTCAATCCTGACCATGAACAATGGCTCCAGGCTATGAAGACATAATGGGGAAACTGTGAATTTCATGAAGATGGTAAAAATCAGGCCATTAGGATGGGCGATTGGAAAGGTATTAGACTGAACGCAGCAAACAATTCTAAAGCTCCTATAAAACTTTACAACTTAAAAAACAATCTTTCAGAAAAAATAACATTGCTGTTCAACGCTCTGAAATAGTTAAAAGTATCAGCAAATATATGAAAACTTCCCATGCGCAATCTCAAAACTGGCCGCTACCTTGATTTATTTCATTTTCCTGAGCCAATCATTTAGTCAATTACCGGAGCTTAAGATTACTCGATAAACAGAAAATGGACATTTGAGATATTTTCATCTTTCCAGTCATCTTTAAGTAATTGATACACATGTACTTAAGAAATCGGCATTTTCCCAAAATTGGGAGATAATGGGCTTTCTGGTTGTAAATGGGTCGCAAAAATTTATGAATAAAAAACGTCGTAGTTTATGGATTTTCGAATTCAAGTTTTGAATCTGTTTTACTTATTATATCTTTCGATATAAATCTGATTCTAAACTTACCTCATTAAATATGTAGGTGCTTGCTCAATAATCATACTTTTAATATAATTACTCTGGTTTTCCGTAAATAAATGCAAACTTCTACATGTGAAAAGAGGTCCATCCTCAAATACTAGATTTAGTAGTAAAAGTCATGGGCCTGGGAAGTCTGATATTTAGTTTCATGAGGAATTAATTATGACTGATGTCACACGGATATTAAACGCAATTGAGCAAGGAGATCCACAAGCCGCAGAAAAACTACTCCCACTGGTTTATGAAGAACTACGTCTATTGGCTGCACAAAAGATGTCGCAAGAATCCCCCGGACAAACACTTCAGGCAACAGCATTGGTTCATGAAGCTTATATAAAGTTGGTAGGATTAGATAGACAGACTTGGGGGAACAAAAGACATTTCTTCATGGCTGCAGCAGATGCTATGAAACGTGTCTTGACTGATTATGCAAGGCAGAAGAAATTAGTTCTCAAACACCGATTAACGTCGACGATGGTCTGGTAACCCTCCAGCTCTCACCTTTTGATGACCGGTATCACATTCTGACTCTTTCCGGCGAAACTGCGGCGGCAGTGGAAAAGAGCGCTCGGGGTGCGGTCTTCGACTCATTGTATTCACAATCCACCGGCTCATGGGCCGTTATCCACACGCTCCCCAAATCCACAATGGTGGGTGAGCTCCTCTCCCAGACCCTTGAAGATCTGGGCTATGGAGACCTATCAGTTTACGGCACACAGGAACAGACCTTACAATTCAATTTGCCTTTATCCTCGACATGGAGTGTGGACAGCGAAGCCTGGTTGGATCTGCATTTCAATCATTCAGTCCTTCTAAACCGCAATCGTTCCACATTGAGCATCCTCATCAACAGCATCCCGATCAGCAGTATTGCCCTGACGCCTGAGAATGCCGAGGATGGTTATGAAGAAGTCCTCATTCCACTGCGCTACCTGGAAATAGGCAATAACACAATCACTTTGCAGGCTAATATGAGTTACACTAATAATGTAACGGATATGGAAAATTATTGCACTGACAATACCTATCCCCGGGCGTGGTTGACCGTTCAAGCCAGTTCTGCAGTCCGGTTTCCGGATGTCTCCCAACAAACCCCGTTGAATATCAGCAATTTCCCCTTCGGATTTGCCAATCCTTACAGTTTTGAAGGGTTTGCTTATGCACTCCCGGAGAGCGCTGGGATCAGCGAGTTCACCACCCTGAAAGATCTCGCTTTCACCTTCGGTAAAGCGATGCTGGGGAATCCGACCGATATCCAGTTAGTTTATGCAGGTGATGACCTAGCTGCCTATGATGCCTTCAATAATGTTATTCTTCTCGGAGAGGTCCAGGCTCTGGTTACCCCCGGGTTGAATGACCGCTTACCCCTCCCATTTGACTCCGATACCGGGCAATTGGAATCCACTGATGCGATCATGCAAGTCGATTCCAGCGGCAATCAAAAAGCATACTTAGAGG
>JARRRJ010000285.1:0-6454 GCA_037380865.1 Sedimentisphaerales bacterium | reverse complement strand
CTGTTCCGACAACTGGAATACCTTTGAAAGCTTTTGCCTGGTCGATATATTCTTTCGACAGCCTCAAGGTCCTGTGACCCGAGGAATCAGCAAGGTAAGCTTTCTTCCTGAGATACCTTACCAGCTGATACACGGAATTCTGTGCCAGGCCAAAATGCTCGGCAATTTCCCTCTGGCTCGGAGGATTGTTTGCCTTCAGCCTCGTTTCGATATATTCGAGAATCTTCTGTTGTTTTTCTGTCAAAGGTTCCATAGTTTGTATTATATAGTCAATTGACCATATGTTCCAGAAAAATTTTCTGCGTGTAATACTTTTTATCACAGAAAATGCCAAATTTTTAATTTGCTTGTAAAAAAACCCCTTTTTTGTATAAAAAGGGTATCCGTGAGTTGCTGATTTTAACAATGGAATTTTATGAACAGGGAAGTGTTTAATGTCGGAAGTGAAAAATATCGAGAAAATAGAAGTCGAGCTGATAGCTGCATCGCTTGGTATCTTTTTCACAGCAATCGCAAAGGTATGTCGACGAGGAGCAGTTCGATTATGTTATTCCCGAAACAATGCCTGAGGAATTTGTTGACGATTATCGAAATGATATGGATGCGATTCAGAAGATGTACGCCAAATGGCGCAAGCGAGGCCTGAAGAAGGAAGATGCACGTTATGTTCTGCCAAATGCCTGCACGAGTGAGATAGTCGTCTCAGCGAATTTCAGGGAATGGCGACATATTTTGAAAATCCGCCTTTCGAAAAAAGCACAATGGGAAATACGGAACGTGTGCACGATTATTTGTAATATACTGAAGGAGAACGCGCCTGATTGTTTTGACGACATAGAAGGAATCGATTTATGATAAGCACCGAACAATTTAGACAAATTCTTTCGCAAAAAGTGCTCATAGGCGACGGCGCAATGGGTACGATGCTCTATCAGCACGGCGTATTTCTAAATAGCTGCTTCGAGGAGACAAACCTCAGCAATCCGGACCTGGTCGCAAAAATTCACATGGCTTACGTCACCGCAGGCGCCGATTTTATCGAGACAAATACCTTCGGCGCAAATAGCTTCAAACTCGCCAAGTTTGGTCTGCAGGACAAAGTGACGCAAATCAACGAAGCCGCAGTCGAACTCGCGAAACAATGCGCAGGACCTGATGTTATGGTTGCCGGCTCCATCGGGCCTATAGGTTGGCAATTATCACATTATGCTGAAGATAAGATATTCGAGGCGCAGAAAATATTCTACGAGCAGGCGGAGGCGCTCATTCAAGCCGATGTGGATTTTATCATTCTTGAGACCTTCCAGAATACGCAGGAAATATGTGTCGCGATTGATACGATTCTCGATAAGTTCGATGTCGCAATAGCCGCACACATGACAATAGATCACGGCGACGAAACAATTTTCGGAGAATCCATAACGCTTGCCATCGAGCCTGTTTGCCAGAGGAATATCGCCGCAGTCGGCTTGAATTGTTCAGTAGGTCCGTCGGACATGCTCTCGAGCATCGAAAAAATCAGGAGAATCACTGACAAGCCGCTTTCTGTGCTTCCAAATGCAGGTTTACCCAGGCAGATCGAAGGCCGCATGCTGTACATGTCAACGCCTGAGTACATGGCAGAATATGCGAAGCGTTTCTTCGAGAAAGGCGCGCGAATTATTGGCGGCTGCTGCGGCACAACTCCCGACCATATAAGGGAAATTGCTCGGGCAGTCAGGGCTCTCGACAGAGCGTCTACGAAAACAGGGAGCAGAGAATATGTCACTGTCTCTGAGGCGCAGCAGGAAAAAGGACCACTTATAGAAATCCCGCTCTTCGAAAAATCCAAACTGGGCTACAAAATCGCAACAGGACAAAAAGTTTTTACCGTTGAGTTGACTTCGCCAAAGGGAATCGACATCCAGTCAACACTCGATAAAGCACAAATTTGTGCGCACGCCGGAATAGACGCGATCAATGTTCCCGATGGTCCGAGAGCAAGTTCGAGATTGTCACCTATGGTGACATGCGTGAAAATTCAGCAATATTGTGATATAGAAACTATCCTTCATTTTACCTGCCGTGACAGAAATTTAATCGGGATGCAGTCCGACCTCCTTGGCGCGTACGTAATAGGCCTCCGCAACATTCTTGTCATCACAGGCGACCCGCCAAAGCTGGGACAATTTCCCGAAGCGACAGGTGTTTTCGATTTGGATTCCGTCGCTTTGACTTCCGTTATAAAGAATCTCAATCGCGGCAAAGACATCGCAGGCAACGATTTGATATCTCAATTAGCTTTAACAATAGGCGTAGGCGCCAACCCAGTCGCTGCTGAGCTGGACAGGGAAGTGGAGCGATTCAAGCACAAGGTCAAAGCAGGTGCAGAATATGCCATCACCCAGCCTGTCTTCGATGTCGATATGCTCATGAGTTTTCTCGAACGAATAGAACTGTTCCGAATCCCCATCATCGCTGGCATCTGGCCTTTCACGAGCTATAAAAATGCTGAGTTCATGGCCAACGAGGTCCCGGGAGTTGTAGTGCCCGAAAAATTGCTCGAAAGAATGTCAGCCGCGAAAACAAAAGACCAGGGCACGAAAATAGGAATAGAAATCGCCTCCGAGATGGTCCAAAAGCTGGAGAATGTAGTCCAGGGCTTCGCTATAAGCGCCCCCTTCGGCAACGTTCAAACCGCCTTAGCTGTTCTGGGAAAAGGCTGATTCGGATTTTTGTCCGCCGCAATATTGTGGTCTGCCGAACCCCAGAAGACAATAAATTTCCGGAGTTTGACAAAATTCTTGATAATTTTCTTGTCACACACCCGACACGTGTATAAAATAGAGCAAATTAGGGATTTGTCGTGTTATATGATAAATTGCTGAAAAATGAAGAAGCTTTCGGCTCTGTTGGGGACACAGCTGAGAATATGGAAAGGGGGTGAAGACAGTTCAAATTCTGCTTCGCGGTTAAGATTGCTACGCTGAGCGATAGTGGAAAAATGCGAAAATGTTTCCAAAAAGTGTGTGTTAGTCCGTGTATGTTCGCGGTAAAAAATATTAGAGACTGATGTTCTGAAAATATGAAACAAGCTGTAAAACAAAATGCAAGATTTATTGCTGCGCAAGTTTTATCGCGGCTTGAGCCAAAGCGTGACTATGCGGCCGCGATTCTCAACCGTATGCTGAAAGACACTCAGCAAAGACAGAGAGCGACGGACCTTGTTTTCGGGACGCTTAGAAATCTCAATGCAATTGACACCGTGATAAATACGTTTGCAGGTTGCCATGTGAACAGAATCCAGAAGAAACTTCTGAATACAATCCGCGCAGGCTGTTATGAGATTGTTTACACTCCTTCAGTTGGGAGCCACTCGATAGTTGACGAAGCCGCAAAGAATACGAAGACAATTGCAGGTCAGAAGCAGGTGAACTTTGTCAATGCGCTATTGCGGCAAATTCTCAGACGCATAACAAATCGCCAAATTTCTCTTTCTCAGGCGAATAATAAACGAACTTTGCCGCAAAGTATCGAGACCGGCTGTGAATTCGATACGGATTTTCTGCCCGACAGTGACAAGAATACAATCGAATTTCTCAGCACAGTTTTCTCGCTTCCTCAATGGCTTGTCACTGACTGGCTCAGTGAATTCGGTAGCGAGAAAACAAGGGATATTTGTTTCGCATGCAATCGCAGGCCGAGTGTGTACATCAGAATAAACAGGCTGAAGATAACTCCTATTGAGTTGATCGAGAAATTTCACCGGGAAAATATTGAATTGGAACAAGTTCACAACGACGTCGGAAGCGAAGATATGCTAAGAGTGACAAGTCCCGGAGCTGTGTCACAACTGCCCGGCTTTGACGAAGGACTCTTCACAGTGCAGGATTTGACTGCTTCACAGCCTGTAAGACTTCTTGAGCCGCAGCAGAACTGGAAGATACTCGATTTGTGTGCCGCTCCGGGCGGAAAAACAACACAATTGGCTGAAGTCACAGGCGACAGCGCTTCGATTATTGCTACTGATATCGATTCGGAGAGACTGCTGAAATTACAGGAGAATATCGACAGGCTCGGGATAAAGAGCGTTGAAATCATGAATTACGGTCAAATTGAAGGTATGGAATTCGATTGTGTATTGCTGGATGTCCCATGTTCGAATACAGGTGTTCTGGCAAAGAGAGTTGAGACGCGTTTTCGCCTCGAGCCTCAGGCAATAACAGACCTTGCGAACACACAATCAGAGCTTCTCGAAAAAGCAGCTGTGATGCTAAGACCTAATGGCAGAATATGTTACAGTACATGCAGCATACAAAGGCAGGAAAATAGTGACATTATAAGAGACTTCTTAAGCAGCCACCCCGAGTTCAGTTTCATTACTGAAAGACTTGTCATGACATCTGCACGCCGATTCGACCATGATGGCGGCTATGCAGCGATAATAAGGAGAATATCATAATTGAGATACAGGTTACAATATTGATTCACAGCTTTTCCACAAAACCTATTTACGCTGTGCAAAACCTTTTTTGTTGCATAATAATGCGAACATGAGTTGGCTAATAAAGAAAGGAATCATGTCCCGCATCTTTGAAATAAAACAACGTAGTAAAACTCATCTGGTGCGGATGACAGGCTGGTACTTGGAGCAGAAGCTCGATGCTCATTTTTGCAAGGCTGGCTAAGCTCTTATCAGAGGAGTTTTATGATGCAGAGCATAATCAGGGAAGATAGAATAAGATCCGCGAACGAGCAGGTTAGCAGTATTAACGATGCTCTGGCCGAAAGAATCGGCAAGCAGAAATATCGAATCTGGTTTCAGAATTCGACGAGTCTGACACTTTCGGAGGGGTATCTTAAAATAGGTGCTGCTAATCCTTTTATATCGAGCTGGATTGAGAACCACTTTTCAGATGAAATCCTCGAATCTGCTCGCTCGGTAGCGGGAAAAGATGTAAAGATAACTTTCACCATCGATCAGCAGCTCAATGGAAGTCAGAGCCGGATGCGTTTAGAGCCGCAGCAGGAAGATTCGGCTCCGAAGGCGGGAAGGTACCGCCAAAAACCGAAGAGAGTAAAATTGTCCGAGCTTAATCGAAATCATGGGAAAAGACTTAAGCTCAGCCTGGAGACGTTCGTTGTCGGCTCGTCCAACGAGCTTGCATATAACGCTGCCAGAATCATTGTCAACGAAGAACAGAGTCCATTTAATCCGCTGTTTGTTCACGGAGGATATGGGGTAGGCAAGACGCATCTGCTGCAAGGGATATGCAATGCGATGCTGGATAAGCGCCCCCAGGCTAATTGGTTATATCTTTCAGCGGAAGATTTCGCCAATCAGTTTGTGCTGGCCTTGAAGACAAAAAAGCTGGAGGCTTTTCGAAGCCGAATGCGGCAAACGGATTTGTTGGCAATCGACGACATTCACTTCCTGGCCAGCAAGCCGTCTATGCAGGAAGAGTTCTTGCATACTTTCAACACAATCGATTTGGCAGGCAAGCAGGTTGTTCTCGCTTCCGATGCCCATCCAAAGCAGATCAGCCAGCTTTCGGAGAAGTTAATAAGCAGGTTTGTTTCAGGAATGGTAGTCAAGATCGATCCCCCTGACCTGGATATGCGATGCAGAATATGCAGGCAATTCGTGGAAGGACTCAACAGACCAGTCCAGATCAGTGACAGCGTGATACAATACATCGCGGAGAATTTGTATTCCAATGTTCGTGAGCTTGAAGGTGCTGTTTTGAAGGTGGTTGCGTTTTCGTCACTGAAAAATGAAAAGGTGAGCCTTGCGATGGCGAAGGCAGTCCTCGCGGAGCACCTTGAAAGATGTGACCCGATTGTTCACGTTTCTGATATCGAATCTTCAGTTGCATCGTTTTTCGGTATAACTCCTGCGAATCTCCATTCCCCGAAGAAGAACAGGACTGTAGCGCTTGCGAGGCACCTGAGCATGTACCTTACGAGAAAGCACACTCGGATGTCATCATCCGAAATCGGCAGAGTAATGGGGGGAAAAAATCACGCTACAGTTCTTCTGGCATGCAGAAAAGTCGAGGATATGATAGAAAAAAATTCCGACATTCACTGGCGTGGTCCCGCGGGAAATAAGGTCTCGAAAACAAAATCAGTAATCACCCAGCTAGAAAAAAGCATCTCTCGATAAATCCGGTAAAAACAATGAATTCAAAAGAGTCGAACCAAAACAAGTTGAGACTCTCACTTGTTGTAATTTTAGCTACCATTTTTGCTGCAACCTCTTGTCATACAGCGAAACCCGCAAAAACTTCACAAGTCCAACCGTCGACTCAGGCACAGACACAGGAGCAGTTGGAGCCAACTTTAGCTGAACCGCTTTCAGGTATGCCTGGATATGCTCAATACCAGAAAATGAGCGGGCAGATGAGAGGTGCCGTTGGCAGGCTTTTTGTAAAGTGGGCTGATAACGGCAAGGCGGTAGATTTTGTAAAAGGCA
>JARRRJ010000284.1:0-4040 GCA_037380865.1 Sedimentisphaerales bacterium | reverse complement strand
GAAGAAGTTAAAGCCGGAGTAGGGTTTTTATGAAAAATGGTACGGAGAGTATAGGAGAAAAACCATAAGTAAGTTAGATGAAGGGTTTTCGTTTTGTTCATTGGGAGTCCAGATAATGAAACAAAGATGCAACACAAAGGATTTCGGCTTTAACGGTGGTCAGTTTAGTATGAAAAAACGTCATATACACAAACGTTTCGCGAAAGAGAATTTTGGTAATTCCACAATTCTCCTATATCTAATTGCGGCAGGATTAGTGATGGTCTTGTTCGCTCAATCTGCTAGCGCTCAATTCATAGTCCAGCCGTCGGCGATAGCACTTGATCCTTCTCCGAGGTCACGTTACGACGGGGAGTTGAAGATTCACAACTACGATCCTAACCAGGACATTACTATAGAATTCAAAGTGCTCGAGCTGACGCAGCAGGAAAACGGCGACTGGCTCCCGTTCAGTACCGATCCCTGTGATGATATGGATTTCTACCCGGGAGCTGATATGTCAAAGGTCTCTTCGTGCAAGAGCTGGGTAAAACTGGAGAGCACAAGTGTTCTTGTGCCGGCGGGCGGAGATGCGAGCAATCGAGTGATAATAACCACGCCTGTCAGGACAGGTGTCGGCTTCTATGGCGCGGCCATACTTGCCTGGACAAAGATCAGAGAATCCAGTGCTGAAAGAATAGATACTATTGTCAGGATGGGAATTCCTGTCATAGCAAATATTAATACATCGACACGAGCATCCAAAGTGCAAATCGAGGATGTTGGTTTGGAGTTTGTTCCTTCCGATGGTCTCACTCCGGGAAGAGTGATGGCAACGATGAAAATAAAGAACACAGGTGTTACGTTTCCGTCCCTGAATCCTATTGTTAGAATCCGCGGAAACCTAGATGGACGCTGGAAAGTGATTACAACGCATCACTTTCCGGATGCAGGTATAATTCCCGGAGTTGAACTTACTCTTAAAAGCGATATTGGAAAATCTCTGCCAAGCGGAGATTACCAGATTGATGCGCTTTTATATGTTGACGGGAGCATCAGGGGACGGGGATCGAGATTCGGAAAAGGCATAAACTTCGAAGGAGATCCTCTTGTCACAAGAACTGCGACAGACGTACCTCTCGATCTGGATCCGGGGGAAATAAGCATAGTAGCAAATCCAGGATCGACAAGATATGCGAACTTAAGCGTTCACAACGCTACTGACGAGCAGATTGAGATTCAGCCTGTTCTGGCTATACCCGAAGCATTTAAAGGAAAAGCGGAAAATAACATGGTCGTAGCGGATGCAATGACATGTCTTAACTGGCTTACTTTCGAGCCAGCCAATCTTAAACTGCTGAACTTCGGGACACGTAATCTGCAAATCGCGGCTTCAATGCCACCGGACGCTCTTAAGTACCCTTACTATTACGCACTACTCGGCTTGAAGGCAATTTATCCCGATGGCCAGCCTGCCGGCACGAGTTGGGTGAAGGTATGTGTCGAAAACAAAAATGCAACTGCCGAACCAAGTGTTGTAAATTCGAGAATAAGTCTGACGGAATACAGTGCCGCCTCATCGGAATATATTGTTAAGGCTACCTATACCAACAATGGAATAGTTCATTTTATTCCCACAAGAGTAAAAGCGGCAGTTGTAAAAGGCGACGGATATGGAAGAACCGGCACTATGTTGAAGTGTGATGATTACGGGATGTTTCTGCCTTATGAAACCAGGTATTATACCGGCGTTCTGAATTTTTCTTCCCTGGAGCCAGATCAATACAATCTTGAGGTAGTAATGGAATATCCGCCAAATCGCACTGTCAGGAAACAAATACGTTTACGGGTTCTCGAAAGTGACCGAAGGAGAATACCTGAAATAATAAATAATGATGTTAAAACTTCCGACCTTGTTGAGGTCAAATGGTAGTTATTCTGGATGGGAGATTTTTTGCTAAAGAAATATGCTGGTTTGCCGATACAAGGCACAATAGCGATTACAGAAAGGGACGTAGCGTTATGGCGAGGAAAAATATAATAAAGATATTATCGGGCGGCTGTATAGCCCTTTGTACAGTTCTGTTCTGCACATTTAACGCACTTGCGACAAATGTGACAGTTACTGTGCAGAAGTTTACTATCACAGGCTCGATAGGTGTTGAGGGTGTGGAACTGCAGGGTTTTCCGGTCGAAGAGCCTGTCGTTACTGATTCCGCCGGTTCGTATTACGTGGAAGTCGAATATGGCAAGAGCTTTACGGTCAAGCCTGTAAAAGAAGGATATACTTTCTCGCCTCCTACGAGAACTTATACCGATTTGAAGGAGGACCAGTCCAACCAGGATTATCAAGCTACAGCCATAACCTATATTATTTCCGGTAAGGTTGGCAATATGGAAGGTGTCGTGATGAACGGCCTTCCCGGCGCGCCTACAACAAAGAGCGATGGGACTTACTCGGTCGAAGTGGAGTACGGCTTCGAAGGTACGATTGAGCCTTACAAGGAAGGCTGGGAATTTAGTCCGGCTACAAAAGAAATTACGTCTCTTAGAAGCAATCTTACACAAAACTTCACTCCGTCTCCCTTAAAGATTCAAATTTCCGGAAACGCGGGGACGAGCGGCGTGGAAATGACCGGCCTGCCGGGAAAGGTTGTCTCGGCCCAGGATGGTTCATACAGCGTTATGGTCGATTGGAACTGGAGCGGTACTGTTGTGCCCAAAAAAGAAGGCTACTCTTTCCAGCCATCGGATGCACTATATCAAAATCTGGCAGTAGACCAGGTTCAGGATTATTATGCAGAAGCTGAGAAGTTTGTTATTTCAGGAACAGCGGGAATGGCCGGCGTGAAAATGGAAGGCCTCCCGGGCGAAATCTATACTGATATGGACGGCTTTTACACTGCTACAGTCGATTATGGCTTCAGCCAGACTGTGAAACCTGTCCTCGAAGGCTATTCGTTCGATCCTGCAACCAGGATTTACAGCAAGGTTACGTCAAATAAAGAAAATCAGGACTACAATCCTACAATCGAAACATACAAGATCAGCGGAAAAACAGGAATTGAAGGCGTGACGATGACGGGTTTGGCGGACAATCCAGTGACAGTCGGTCCCCAGGGCATCTATAGCGCTGAAGTGAAATACGGCGAATCACTTACAGTGATTCCCGAAAAGGAAGGTTATAATTTCGATCCGCCGGACAGAACTTATACTGTAGTAGCCAAGGACTACGAGAATCAAGACTACAAATCCTCGCTTAAAGAGTATACCATTACTGGTAATGCAGGTGTAGCCGGAGTGATTCTGAGAGGTTTTCCCGGAAAAGCCATCCAGACGGATGAAAGCGGCAATTACATCGCGACAGTAAAATGGGGCTGGAACGGCAAGGTATATCCCTCGAAGAACGGCTATACATTCGATCCGCCGAATATCGAATATTCCAACGTAACCGATGATATTTACAATGAAAATTATCAGGCGACTGTTGTAACATATACGATTTCAGGAATGATGAGGTCAAACAGGGGACAACCCGTCGAGGGTATTACAATTTACTCCGAACTTACCAATACAGTCACCGATTCCGAGGGCAAATACAGCTTCGAAGTACCGTACGGCTGGACTGGCTCTGTGATGCCTAATCCTGACCAGGCAGGTTACACGTTCCAGCCAAGATCGTATATCTATGGCCCGGATAAAGCCCTAAAAAGGAATTTGCCGAATCAGAACTTCACAGCGACGATTCAAATGTTCAAGATAAGCGATATCGTAGAGTTCGCACCGGGAAAACCTATACCAGGTGTGCAAATTATCGGAAGTAACGGTGCTACGTCAACCGTCACGAAGGCGAATGGCGAATTTACTATCGAAGTTCCATATGGTTGGACTGGTGAATATACTCTCAAGAAAGAGGGTATGAAGTTCACCCCTGAGAGTAAGTCATTTACGAATGTCACGACAGATTGGTACAGAGATAAGCCGGTAGTTACAACACCACCGACAGGAGTTACACCACCGACGGGGGTCACACCACCAACGGGAGTCACACCACCGACGGG
>JARRRJ010000283.1:0-4043 GCA_037380865.1 Sedimentisphaerales bacterium | reverse complement strand
TTTTTAAGGGTTGTCCTTTACGATGTCGCTGGTGTCATAATCCGGAAAGCTGGAAAAACAATCCAGAATTGAGCGTGCGTTTCAGCCGGTGTATAGGTTGCGGACGGTGCACGGAAGTATGTTCCCGGAATGCAATAACTATGGTCGATAACCGTCCTGTCACAGATCTCGAAAAGTGTAACTTGTGTGGTGAGTGTATTAATGTGTGTCTTACCGGCGCAAGAGAAATAATAGGAAGCTGGACGACAGTATCACAGGTCATGGCTGAAGTTGAGAAAGACCGCATTTTTTATGACCAGTCAGGAGGCGGCGTCACATTCTCTGGAGGTGAACCGCTATATCAGTATAATTTTCTGTTAGCGTTGCTTGAAAACTGCAGATCTTCAGGAATTCATTCTGCAGTAGATACAACGTGCTATGCGAAACGTGATATTATCCAAAGAGTCGCGGCCCAGACAGATATGTTTCTTTGTGACATAAAGCATATGGACCCGCAGATTCATAAGGAATACACTGGCGTTGATAATTCTCTCATTCTTGAGAACATTAGGTATCTTGCTCAGACCGGAGCGAACATTAAAATACGAATTCCTGTTATACCAGGCTTTAACGATGATGATAAGAATATCGAAATGACAGCTCAATTTGTGAAATCACTCGAAACCATTGAGCAAGTGGATATTTTACCTTACAACAGCGGTGGCCTGGAAAAAGCAACTCGTTTGGCGGACGATCTCGAAATTATGAAAAAAGTTACACCCAATAATGGTGAGATGGAAAATATAAAGAAAAACCTTCAGGAGTTTGGTTTTAAAGTAACTATAGGGGGTTAAACAACATGAATGAAAGAGTGAAAAAATTAAGACAGCAAAGCGTTAGCATAAAACCGTATATCTCAACCGAACGCGCAGAGCTTATAACCGATTTTTACAAACGCAACCTGCATTTGCAGCATTCTCAGCCTGTCTTCAGGGCGCTCGCATTTAAATACATCATGGAGAATAAAACCGTCTGTATCAACGACGGAGAGCTTATTGTGGGAGAAAGAGGACACGCTCCGAAAGCAACTCCCACATATCCCGAATTGTGCTGCCATGATATGGAAGACCTCAGAATTCTGAATATCCGCAAAAAGACATCTTTTGATGTCAGTGAAGAAGTGAAAAAAATATATCAAGAAGAGATTATTCCATACTGGTCAGGCAAAACATTGAGAGAAAAAGTCTTTCAGTCGATGGATGAAAAATGGCATCAGGCTTTCGACGCGGGTGTCTTTACAGAGTTCATGGAGCAACGCGCGCCAGGCCATGCTATCCTGGACGATAAAATCTATCATCAAGGCATGCTCGATTTCAAGAAGACAATTGCGGAAAACAGGAAGAAGCTCGATTTTCTGAATGATCCCCGTGCCTGGGACAAAGACCAGGAATATCAGGCGATGGAAATATGCGCAGATGCTGCTATTACATTCGCTAACAGGTATAAACAAAAAGCACGCGAGCTTGCAGAAGCTGAAAGCGATCCGAAACGCCGCGCTGAGCTTGAGCAAATTGCTGAAGTATGCACTCATGTCCCCGCCAATGCGCCGCGCAACTTCTGGGAAGCACTACAGGCTTACTGGTTTGTTCACTTATCGGTAATCACAGAACTGAATACCTGGGACTCTTTCAATCCCGGCCGGCTCGACCAGCATTTGTATCCGTTCTATAAAAAGGAAATGGAACAAAAGACCTTGGCAATCGAAAGTGCGAAGGAATTGCTCGAATGCTTCTGGATCAAATTCAACAACCAGCCTGCTCCCCCGAAGGTTGGTGTCACTGAAGAGCAGAGCGGCACATATACAGATTTTGCATTAATCAATATTGGAGGCCTGACTCCCGAGGGACATGACGGCGTAAACGAGCTTTCGTATATTATGCTGGACGTCGTCGAAGAGATGGAGCTTACGCAACCCAGCGCCTGCATCCAGGTTAGCTCGAAAAATCCCGAACTGTTTCTTCAAAGAGCATGTAGAGTGATTCGCAAGGGATTTGGTCAGCCTTCGGTTTTCAATACGGATGTTATTATCGAGGAAATGCTTCAGGACGGCAAGACCATCAAAGACGCCCGATGCGGCGGACCCAGCGGCTGTGTCACTGTTAGCGCGTTTGGCAAAGAAAGCTGCACACTTACCGGCTACATCAACTGGCCCAAGATCTTCGAGCTGACGTGCTATAACGGCATAGATCCCAACTCCGGTCTGCAAATCGGCCCGAAAACTGGTGATGCGAAGACTTTAAATTCCTATGAGGAATTCTTCAATGCATATAAAACACAGCTTCAGTATTTCGTCGACTTGAAAATCGAGGGTAACAACGTTATCGAGCGTCTTTTTGGGACTTTTATGCCTGCGCCTTTCATGTCGATAGTTATGAACGACTGTATCGCAAAGGGTATAGACTATCATTGCGGCGGCGCGAGATACAATCCTACGTATATTCAAGGCGTTGGAATAGGAACGTTAACTGATTCGCTTGCGGCAGTGAAATATCACGTCTTCGACAAGAAGAAGGTTCCAATGAACGAGATGCTCGCCGCAATGAAAGCTGACTTCGAGGGATATGAGAAGCTTTATCACGACTTAGTCAATCATACACCCAAATATGGCAATGACGATTCCTACGCAGATCTTATCGCAGAAGACGCCTTTAATACCTACTATGACGTTCTTAACGGCAGGCCCAATACAAAGGGAGGAAAGTATCGTGTAAATCTTCTACCCACAACTGTTCATATTTACTTCGGCTCAGTCACCAACGCTCTTCCCAACGGCAGGAAAGCAAACACACCAGTCTCAGATGGAATTTCACCTTCACAGGGTGCCGATAAGAACGGTCCGACTGCAATTATTAAGTCAGCCGCTCACATTGATCATGCCAGAACAGGTGGAACACTTCTGAACATGAAGTTCAATCCCCAGGTTCTTGAAGGCGAGGACGGTATAGAAAAGCTCGCACATCTGATACGCTCTTATTTCAGACTTGACGGTCATCACATACAGTTTAATGTCATCACCGCTGAGACTCTTCGCGAGGCCCAGGAAAAGCCCGAGCAAAATCGCCATTTGATTGTTAGAGTTGCAGGTTACAGTGATTACTTCGTTGATCTTGGTGCAGATTTGCAGAACGAAATTATTAATCGAACGGAGCAGAGGGTGTAAACGGATAAAATGATGCATTTTTAAGGAGTTTGATCATAGTCTATTTGATCCCTATTCTAATCTATCTGTCTCTACTGACTTTAATCGGAATTTATAAGAGCCGCCAGGTCAAAACTCAGCAGGATTTTGCACTGGCTGGACGCACACTCTCGCCGTGGGTAATGGTCCTTACAATGCTTGCAGTCTGGATTGGCACAGGCTCTATTGTTGGCAACGCTGAAGAAGCCTACAAGACAGGCATGGCCGCACTGGTTATTCCCTTTGGAACGTTTGCGGGCATGATCTTACTGTCGCTTATTGCGATGAGAGCAAGAAATGTCGAAGCATCGAGCGTTCCTGAAATCATCGGCTCGCGATTCGGGATCGCGGCAAGGTTCTTGTCTGTAATATCTTTGGTTACGGCCTATATGGTCATCGTGAGCTATCAATTTAACGCCGGCGGAGCAGTGCTGGAAGTTATCACAGGTGATAAACCTCCTGTTGCAGTGAATGTTGGAGATACTGTCACTCGCAGCCAATTGACTAAAGGACGCCTGGTATTCACGCCGCCTCCGGATTTCGAGGGACAGGCAATACTGTCAGTACAACCTGATGATATGAGTCAATCCTATGATTATGTTGTTAAGGTTGTGCCTCAGGAAAATTACCTTGATGAAGTGGAAAACGCAGCGGATATAAAAAACATGTCTGTCATACAGAATAATGCGACATCGAAAATGCAGTTTGAACTCGATAAGAAGGCTCCTCAAACGCTTAAAATCGCAGCCTTGCCTTCACCTTTGCATGGCAGTATCGAACTGGTCGAGCCTAAATTAACTAAAGAGCGAGCAACCATTATTGCTGC
>JARRRJ010000282.1:0-4974 GCA_037380865.1 Sedimentisphaerales bacterium | reverse complement strand
TTCCAGAATGGGCAAAATAAGTACAAAACGGGACTCCCTTTATTATGCAAATTGAAAAACACCCCTGAGTAAGGTCTGAAAGTGGTTTGCCTTTGCTATATCGGCGCGTACAACCGCTACACACCGGAAAGGTCAACACCTACCGGTTTTTTGTAGATGCTAAAATGCTTCGGGGAGGATTTTTCTTGCGGCGTTTCTGAGGTAGCTTGAGATGTGGCGCTCGGAGTTCATGCTTAAGACTTTTCTTGCTACTTTGTTGCAGTCGGTCATTGTGACAGACCTTACAATCTGCTTGATTTCGGGAATCATAGGTGACGCGAGCGAGAAAGTTCTTACTCCCATTCCCAGGAGAAGCATGATGAATTCAGGTTCGGAGGCGACTTCGCCGCAGACGCTCAAGTCTATTTGTGCCTTGTGTGCGTCCTGAACTACAGTTCGAATGAGTCTCAGCACGGCGGGATCTGCAGTCGAATATAGAGTCGATACAAGCTCGTTGCTTCTGTCCACCGCTAAAGTATACTGCGTAAGGTCGTTGGTTCCGATGCTGAAAAAGTTTACTTCTCTCGCAAGCGAAAATGCGGTCAACGCGGCTGACGGTGTCTCTATCATGATTCCGACGGGCATGTTCCTGTTATAATCTATGTGCTCCTCGCTGAGGTCTTCCATTACGTCGTGAAGAATCATTTTCGCCTGCATAAGCTCCTGCTGGTTCGTGATTAGCGGGAACATGATTTTCACCTCGCCGAGAACTGATGCGCGCAGGATGGCTCGCAACTGGGTTTTGAACATCATGATGTTCTGGAGGCAAAACCTGATTGAGCGCAGGCCAAGGAACGGATTGGGCTCTCGCACGAAACGCTTGCTCTGCGTGTATTTATCTGCTCCAAGGTCGAGCGTTCGGATGACTACAGGTTTGTTCTTCATCGCTTTAACAGTGTGCGCATAAGCTTCGTAATGGTCCTGTTCAGTGGGCTCTTTATCGGTGTTGAGATAGAGGAATTCGGTACGGTAAAGACCTATTCCGTCGCCTCCTTTTTGCAGGACGGCTTCTGCTTCATTGGGGAACTCGATATTTCCGAGCAATGTTATTTTTTGTCCGTCACGTGTTATGGCAGGCTTTTCCCTTATCGCATCGAGCTTGTGGCCAAGTTCTGCAAATTCCTCTCGATATTCCTGGTATTCCTGAATGGTTTTTTCGTCGGGACTGACGATGACAATGCCTCGGTTTCCGTCCACTATCAATGTATCAGAGACGTTCACTATAGTAGTAAGGTCTTCGAGGGCCACAACGGCGGGGATACCCAGGCTTCTTGCAACAATTGCTGCGTGGCTGGTTCGGCCTCCCGCGTCTGAGGCGATGCCTTTGACGAATTTCTTGTCGAAGCCTGCTGTCTGGATAGGACTGAGCTCGCGTGCGACGATAACGACTTCGTTTTTTAAGTGGCCTATTTCCTCGCGTTTTTTCCCGATAAGCTGTTTCAGGACGCGTCTTTCGATGTCGTAAATATCTGCGGCCCGCTCGCTGATGTACGGGTCCTTCTCATCAGCAAAATGCTGTGCTATGTCGCGCAGTGTAGTCGATATCGCATATTCCGCTGTCACCATGTCCGAGCGAATCTTATCGGATATTTTCTTTCGCAGGCTCCTGTCGTGCATGAAACGCTTATGCACAGCGAAGATGTCCTTGATCTTGCTTGCTTTGTTTATGTGTTCCTCTTCGAGCCTGGTAAGCTCTTCGACGGCGTCTTTGAAGGCGTTTCGTACGCGTCGGATTTCACTGGTTCTCTGGGCCGATGCGATCTGACGATAGGGAATCCTGTAGTCCTCGGAATCAATCACGAGAGACCTGGCAATTGATATGCCGGGCGAAACAGCTATTCCCTTTTTGATTTCCATCGTATACTTTCGTTATTGTGCTTTCCTGCAGGCCGCGTGCAGCGAACCGCCTGGTCATTCTTTCATGGCAAAGGCTCATTAAAATGCTTATTTTCAACGAGCTCCTGAAGAGCCGCAACGGCATTTTCTGCATCGTGCCCTTCGGCCCTGATTTTCAGTTTAGTACCACAGGTCGCAGCTAACATACTCATTTGCATTATACTCTTGCCGTCGACTGTCGTTTTCCTGCTTGTTACAGAAATTTTACTATCAAAGCTATTTGCGATATCAACAAACTGCATAGCGGGGCGCATGTGTAGTCCTTCGGCATTTTTTATTTCAATCTCTGCTTCACAGACTACCTTTTCCAATTTTTACACCTCGCGCCACTTAAAAACGCTTTCGTTAAGCGCCTGCAACAAGCGCAAAACGGCAGCGCGGCATCAACCTTTTCCTACAGTGACGGGTCTTCATCCGCTTCGAGGAGTAGATCTTCTATCTGCTCCCTGTTGCGGCACTGTCTTAGAAATTTACGAAACTTCTCTACCTGCAAATGTTTAAAAATCTTTTCCATTGCCTGAAGGTGTTTGTCCGGCTCATCCAGCGGGCTTACCATAAGTATTACCGAATGAACGGGAAGCTTGTCCAGCGCGAAGAAGTCGATTCCCTCATCACTCAAGCCGACGGTAGCGACAATTTTACTGACCGACTTATGCTTGACGTGGGGGATTGCAACTCCCCTTCCGAGACCTGTGCTGGCTTCGTTTTCTCTTTTGATGATTGCCTTGACAACATTTTTCTTGCTGCCTTTTTGCAGTTTGCCGGCTTTATCAAGCGAAGAAACAAGCTCCTCGATGACTCCATCCCTGTCGGTAGACTGCAACTGCGCGATTGCAGCCTCGAAACACATAAAGTCCTCAAATTTCATTTTATAGCTCAAACCTGCTTTCTAAAAAGTAAAAAACATTTAAAACGGTACTCAACCAAAAAGCTTTCTAAGCGAGTTCAGCGTTTTGGGTACCTGTACCCGCATGTTTATCGTCGCGTTCCTTTCCTTTGACTTTTCTGAGCTGTCCCTCAAGTTTATGTACGGCTACGTCAATAGAGCTATAAGCATCTTCTCCGGTTTCGGTTCCGACGAAGACCTTGCTGTGCTGGGCTCTTGCAATGATTTCGACATTGACTTTGCCGCCCTGGCCGCCGTCAATAACCACTTCCACCTGATCGATGCTGTCGTAATACTTGGGAAGCTTGGATGTTTTTTCCTGAGCATGTGCTCTGATTGCATCAGTTATCTCGATATGTTTGCCGGTAATTGTAAAAAGCAATATCATTCTCCTTAAATATTATGTTCCTAATTCACTAACACTAATACGACATCACCTAAAAAAACTGACTGACGCCTGCGCCTCAGGATTCCGTTCCTGAATCAGGTTTATCAGTCAAATTCTCGTCTATCTTAAACCGTTCGTCTGTCTTTATCATGTCGTTAACGGGGGAGATGACTCCGCCGCTTATTATAAATCGTAATGCCTCTTCTATCGTCACATCAAGGTCAATCGTCTGCTTTTTCGGAACAGTTATTATAAAACCCGTAAACGGCGTCGGCGATGTAGGTATAAGAATTGTCAGGAACTCTTTCCTGATCCTGTTAACAACGTTTTTCAGTCCTGAGCCGGTGACAAAGCCGAGCGTCCAAATACCCTTTCTTGGATATTCTACCGCAACTACACGGGAAAAAAACCTTTTTTGTTCTTCCTGGGTCAATAAAAAATCGGTTACCTGCTTTATATAAGGGTAAACACGCCTTAGAAGGGGTGTGTTCATAATGAAATTTTCAGCCATCCGCCATATACTTTTGCCCACGTAGCTGGCCAGAATCGCGCCAAAGATGCCGACTGCGATGACAGCGATGACAAAGCCTATCACAGAAGCCGGGCCTTCGACTATAATTCGAGTCAGTTCCTCTTTGGGGATTCCAGGCTGGCCCTGTATGTGCATTATCAGAAGGACAAGGCCTCTGTTGATATAAAGACTGATATTCTGTTTGGTAATGCTCATATTTCTGATACCAGGTTTTTTGCTTTTTCTGAATTACTAATAAACATCCTGCAGAAATTACCGAAAAACTAACATAGTATTCTGAATGCTATAGCTTAAGATGAAACATCGTTATAGTCAACAAAAAACTCTTTAGGCAGGTGCGCGCCAAGTAAATGTATTAACGCTCCGGGAAGCGAAGAAAGCATCCAGATTGCACGCTGACACAGAGCGAGCGCCCAGGCGCCTCCCTCGTCAAGGCCTGCTATATTGACAAAAAGGAGTACGAGAAAAGCCTCGACAACTCCCGCGCCTCCTATACTTACAGGAACTGCGCCGAGCACCCAGGCAAGAGTGAAAAATACATAATAGTACTTGATACCGACTCCCAGTCCCATATTCTGCCCGAGAAACCAGAAGCCCGTGATTACCATAAGCTGCATGAGAACAGTCAGCCAGAAGACCGTCAGAATTGCGAGGGGCCTGGTAAAGTAGATAATTATCGCGTTCTTAAACTGAACGAGCTTGCGATAGCTGAAGGCGAGCAGATAAGCCCACAGTTTTCCGAGCATTCTTCTGCCTTTGCTGTTCAGCAGAAATCCGATAAAAATTGCAGCGAGAGCGAGTGTCAGCCAAAAGAGAATCTCACTGTGTCTGCTTAGAGACTCGAGAATGCTCGTTCTTTTCTGCTCACTGGTAGTTATATGGACGCTTTGACGCTGCAGAAAAACAACATAAAAGAAAACTGCGATGATGACAGTGCTTAACAGCCCGATGATTCTATCAACAAATACACTCAGGGCGGCTTCGAACCTCTTGTCAGTATGTTTGGTCACATACCATGCACGAATAAAATCCCCGCCGACGGAGCTTGGCATGAAATTGTTATAAAAAAGTCCGAGGAAATGGAGCCTGACAGCCGCCCAATAACTGATATAAATCGACTGAGTCCTCAGGAGTATCCACCAGCGCAGACCTATTATTGCCTGACCTGCAGCGTAGACGCCAAGTACACCCAAAAAGAGCCATATGTTTATCTTGTTGAAATAAGCTACGAAG
>JARRRJ010000281.1:0-11183 GCA_037380865.1 Sedimentisphaerales bacterium | reverse complement strand
AAGTTATTCGAAACCATAACCGACGAGGAACAAATTCATTTTAACTACTTTGACAATGTCAGCGACCATATCAAAAAACTCGGCGCCTCGTATCTGGCTCACATAGCCGGAACACCCTCCGATACGGGCGGACCATCGAAGGGATTTATCACAGCGCAGGGCGGCGGATAATAAGTCTAACCAATTTCATCCCGGATTATCCGGAGAAAGTCGTTTTTGTTATTGTCGAAGGAAAATGCTTATCCATTGCGTGTGCGCTTTTAAGCCCCACGGAAATGAATAACAGAGACTAATATCACGATGCTCGCCCATAACAGGCCAAGTGAGAATCCTCCAATGACATCGCTTGTCCAGTGCATATTCAGATAAATCCTGCTGAAACCAACTAATGCAAAGAAGAAGACATTAAGGATGATGAATAAAGCTCTAAAAAACTTGCTTTTAAATCTGTTTTTGAAAAAGTATATCATTAAAAGAAAGAATGCCGCGGACGTAGTCGCATGACCGCTCGGAAAACTGTAGCCTATTGCAGATGTCAGCGAAGCTATAGGTCTGGTTCTGGCAAATATATCCTTCAGAAGATAAGAAAGAAGCGAGCTGCAGCCAACTCCGATGACAAACACGAGCGAGCTTTTCCTTTTTCCGCGATTAAAAAGTATAAGCGACGACACGAGTGAAGTAACAAAAAGAACAGCCGGGCTGATAACGAGTGACACAATTTCCATCGCCCACCCGAAAGTCTGATTATAAATCTGAAATATTTTGCCCTGGATAAATTTATCGGCGGACATGGTCCACCCGCCTGAAACTATCCACGCGATTACCACAAGAACCGCAAAAGAGCAAAAAGCAATAGAATATAAACTCTTCTTCGTCATCTTAAATTGCATATCATAACGCAAAGACAGACTTATATAAATAGGCTCTATCCTCAATTCAAGCAATATTTATACCGTGATTTCGGTGACTTTCTACATTTGTTTAAAACTAATTTTCTTAGTCCAGAATCCGCAAGCCTTTTTTGATGGCGTATTGTTTTGCGGCGGAGATTTCTTCCTGGGTCGGACGGCGGTATATTTTGGGGTAGGTTGATGCGTGATAGCAGGGTTGGTATTGGGACATTGCGTTGATTGTTGTTTTCGGGCTGATTTCTTTTGCGAGAAAGTCTATGACTTCGCAGCTTCCCGCGAGGTTTTCTGGGAGGACTAAGTGCCTGACTAATAAGCCGCGGGCGGCTAAGCCTTTTTCCGTTTTTAAGTCTCCTACCTGGCGATGCATTTCTTTAACTGCAGCGAAATTGATTTGTGGGTAATTGGGTGCGTCCGAAAGCTCCCCTGCTGTTTTGTGATCGGCGTATTTCATGTCGGGCATGTAAATATCTATCAGACCGTCGAGCAGTTTCAATGTTTCGACTGAATCGTATCCTCCTGAATTATAAACTGTGGGCAGTGTTAATCCTTTGTCCCTCGCCACTTCGATAGCGGCTGCTATTGCGTGGATTACGTGTGTCGGAGTGACGAAATTAATATTGGAGCAGCCGTAATTCTGCAAATCTAGCAGCGATTGAGCTAATTGCTCGATTGACATTTTTCTGCCCTGTCGGTAGTGGCTTATATCGTAATTCTGACAGAATATGCAGGCAAGGTTACAGCCTGCGAAGAAAATCGTTCCAGAGCCTCCTGCGCCGACAAGAACACTTTCCTCACCGAAATGCGGACCGACCGAGCTTACCTTTGGAGTAATGTCTATGCCGCAATAACCTGCCTGTCCTCCGCCGCGATTGACTTTGCATTTCCTCGGACATAGCGTACAGGGACTGGTGCGCTCCCACAATTGCCTGACTCTCTCGCTGCACTGACGAATTGCATCGGGTACAGGCTCCAAATTCTCATCACCTGATATCTATCGAGCCGTTATGAGTTTCAAGCTTCTTTCTGCCTTTTCCGTCCCGCACAGTGCCGACCAGGTGACCTTTGCTGACATCGCCCGAGATAGTGACAGGCAATCCTATATTCAGCGAGCCGTTATGGGTCGAAATGTCAACGCGAGCCGAATAATCCGGCGGAGGCGTCAGATCGATTCCTCCGTTGTGCGTCACCATTGTAATGTTGCTGTCAGGCTCGGCATTTTCAGAGAAGACAGCTTTTACACGTCCGTTGTGCGAGAGGAAATCTATGTCACCAGAAATATTTTCGGCATCGACAGCGCCGTTATGCGTTTCGAGCTTTGTCGGGCCGGATATATTTTTGACAAACACCCTGCCGTTATGCGATGTAGCTCTTGTTTTACCGGTGATATTCTCCATGTAGATTCCGCCGTTGTGCGACATTGCGTTTGTCGTACCCGTGATGCTCTTTATGTCGATACCGCCATTATGACTTTGCAGGTCGAGGTTAGTTTCTTCAGGGAGAATTATATCCAGGCTCACGCTCACCGAGCGGTTTATCAAATTCTGGGGCCTGTTAATTTTTAAGACCAGACGATTTTCCGTTTGCTCGAAATTCAATTTCGTTCTTTCGACTAAATCCTCGGCCGCTTCGACCGTTGACGCATAGCCGGTAATGGTTGCGATAACGTTGCAGTCAGTGACATCTGAGCCGAGCAGGTCTATCGAGCCGTTATGGGTCACCGTCTCGAAAGAAGAACCCGGCGATAAGGGCATCAGCGGCATGTGCATAATTTTTATGAATTTCTCCGACGGGCCGATACAACCCGGACTAACACAACACAGAGCAAATAAAATAAAAACCAGCGCACCCTGTGATGAAGCAATTCTTTTGCGACTATTTACCATTTTAGTCTCCTTTCAGCTATATCATGTTCTGACATTTAGTCGCGGCTTATTATAAATTATTTCACAAAAAATGTCTTTTTCTTTTTTTCGTGCGTTTATTGGATTTCTTTATATATTATTTACAAAGACCACTGTCATACCCGCGAAGAGCTTGCCCTGAGCGAAGCCGAACGAGCGGGTATCTATCTATCTTATCGTTACAGTGGATTCCTGCCTGCGCAGGAACGACAGGTAGTCATGTTTTATTACACTATGAAAACGAAAATATTACTTGTGAATCCGCCAATTTATGACTTTGCGGCGTACGATTTCTGGCTCAAGCCTTACGGAATGCTGAGCGTCGCGGGAATGGTACGCCCTAAAGCCGACTTCTTCCTTTTCGATTACCTCGACAGGCTTGTTCCATTCATGGCAACTCAGGAGCAGCTCAAATCCGACCGATGGGGACGGGGACGCTTCTATTTCGAAAGAATCCCCAATTCCGAGTACCTGGCAGATATCCCGCGTTATTTCAGGCGTTTCGGTCTGCCGCGGGTAATGTTTCAGGATTTCCTGAGAAGCGAAAAAACAATTGATTTTGCACTTGTGCAAACGACAATGACGTACTGGTATCCCGGTGTAAAAGAAGTGATAGAAGATATTCGAAAGTTTCATCCTGAAGCGAAGATAATTTTGGGTGGTAATTATGCAACATTGTGCGGCTTGCACGCTGAGACGTTAGGAGCCGATTTGATTGTTCGCGGAACAAAGCTTGAGCCGCTATGGGAATATATGAATTTGACGCCCGAGCCGGCGCAGCCTGCATTGTGGGAAATTTATCCCAAGTTAAAAACAGGCACGCTTAAGCTGACTGAAGGCTGTCCTTTCAGATGCACGTACTGTTCCGTGCCGCAGGTCTACGGCAAGTTCAAGCCGCGAAGCCTGGAACATTCATTTGCTGAGCTGGAGCTTTTGTATAAGCTCGGCGCGGAAAACATCGCGTTCTACGATGACGCGCTGCTCTTCGAGCCTGGGCTCGAAAGTCTTCAGTGAGGAGCTTTCACAGGCTGTCGCACATCTCAAATCCGCAAGTGCAAATCCGAACGATATCACGGCTTACCAGATTTTGGGACATCCGCATATTGGCATACAGGAGCTTGAGGAATCGATGCGTTTCGTCGCGAGCCTTGGCATTCGCGGGATGCTAGCGGATTTTTCCCCTCTTCCCGGCACGCCTGACGGCGAATACTGCCGCAAGTGGGTTGACCTGGACGAGCCGCTGATGCACAATAACACAGCTTTCACGATAATCCTTCTGGGCTTCGACGAATCGAACCGTCTTAAAGACCTGCAAAGGCAATTGAACCGGTCTCTCGGCAAATAAAGATTGTTGATTTTTCCGGTTATTGCGGTACAGTATTAGCCATGCAAAACCCGGAACTTAAAAGTGACAACGTAATTTCCACTATAGGAAAACTCCATCGGAGAATTTCCGAGCGTTTCCCCGACTCGAGTCTTTCGAAGGTTTGCCAAAACCTGCTCGAGCTGGCCAGGGAATCCGACAAGACTATCCAGTGGATATCCAAACCGAATCACCTGATAAGGCTTATCACGATATTGTTTCTTGTGTTCTTCGCGTTTATTCTTGTTTACTCGCTTTTACATCTTGATTTCGAAGCGCGTCCGTTCGGCCTGTCGGAATTTGTTCAGTCGTCTGAGGCCGCTCTCAATGAAATTGTGCTCATAGGCGCAGGCATGATTTTCCTCGTGACATTCGAGACGCGCAGAAAACGGAAACGCATCATCACCGCAACGAACAGGCTGCGCTGCTTCGCACATATAATCGATGCGCATCAGCTCACGAAAGATCCTGATCGTGTCTCGACAATCTATACAGGGACACAGCATTCGCCCAGGCATTCCCTTAGCGAGTACGAGCTTGGCAGGTACCTGGATTACTGCGCCGAGATGCTCTCTCTGGTCGGAAAGCTCGCCTTTCTCTACGTTCAGAACTTCGACGACCCTCAGGCCAATAACGCAGTAAATGACCTCGAAATCCTGACAACCGCAATGGCACGCAAAATCGGACAAAAGATTATGATTCTGAGAACAGGAAACCAATGAGAAAATAATGACTCGTTGCTGCCACTCCTTCACACGCGAAAATCCATTTTTCAGATACCCAAGTGGATATCCGCCTTCACGGGTATGACAGTGTGAATCGGTCATTTTGAATTTTTACATAATTTTTACAAAACATTTTGAGCTAAAGAGGTATAATATGAATACAAAAAATTGACAGGTGGAATTGTCGGAGAAATGCCATATGAAAAAGGCGATTGCGGTTCTTTTTTTAATTATACTTGCAGGTTTGTTTATTTTGCCTGCTCTATCAGATGCTGCTGATACAAATGAAAAACAACCAAAGATTTCCGGAATAGTAACAGACACAAATGGAATCCCGATACAAGGTGTTGAAGTAACTGCAAAATGCGGCAGTATGAGCGATATACTCTATCGTCTTGTCAGTCCGAGTACATTGACAGATGAAAATGGGCAATTCATTTTGCCAGTTGATTTTCCTGATGTAAGTTATTCAGTTACGTTTCGGTACATGTATAACAATAGTCTCGAAATGAAAATAATTCCGCAGGATACAGGGCCGCTAAATATTCAGCTTCCCGTAAGAACTTCGATGATAGTCAGAGGTGTGGTTGTAAATGGTTCAGATTCGTCTCCAGTTGAAGGTGCGATAGTAAGATATTTCGGAGAATATCAAAAATTCACTGTCGAGAAAAAAACTGATACAGATGAACGAATGGGTTTCATCTGCTCAAATGGTTCGATACAGGATTAGTGATCAGCCGTTAAATTTTCAGTTGGAACTGAAGAACGGCGCAGAACTATGGGGAATAGTTAAGTCGGAAAGCACAAATAAACCGATAAAAGACTGTGTCGTTTCTATCACTACTGTTTATATGAGCGGCTATTCTATGCAGGTAACAACTGATGCAAACGGACTTTACAGATTTCGTAATTTGCCTCCGGCGGAATACAAGATAACTGCGCAAAACCATGACTATTTTAAGTATGAGGAACGATCTTTCTCCCTTGAAAACAGGATAATTGTCAGCAGCGGGCAAAAATACAAGAGAGACCTGAAGCTTAAAAAGAGAATGACGTTCGAGGGCAAAGTAGTCGATCTCGACGGAAAACCGGTTGCAGGTGCGATTGTCGCGATAGATGAGGCTTATGTCAGTGAAAATCAATTTTCACCTTTTGTAGTTCACACTGACGAGAAAGGAAATTTTTCGATAACAACAGGACACATTGATACAACACCTGTGCCGAAGCTGAAGGGAATAGATGCGCTGAAACAATAAATAAAAGGCTCCTTCACAAAAAGACCGACCGGTGAAAATGCGATAGAAGCGTTCAGTTCTCCGCATGGCTACGGCAGATTTCAATTCTACCCTTACAGGGAAGGAGATGTCGTTAGGCGGGTAAAGATACAATTGAACGGAATGATAAGCCTTCACGGCAAAGTAACCGACCCGAACGGCAATCCTGTCAAAGATGTAAGCATTTACGATGATACGGGATTCTACACCTCAACCCGGACTGATGAACATGGTGAATACGACCTCGGGAAGATACCTATTCAGCGGCTCGATAAAAAACAGGGGACTGTCAATTTTATTTCTCCCAGACCGGAAACCAGTGTACTCTACTCTTACCATGCGGAAGCCATACAAAAGGAAAATGTAGAGGCCTATACTACTGATACAGGATGGTTCCATCACAATCAGGAAAACTACGTCATTGAACCTGGTAAAGATATTGAAATGAATGTAACTGTCGAGACAACTGACCTTATCACCTTGTACGGGACTGTCTCCGACGAGAACGACACTCCTCTCGAACATGCCCAGATAGTACTTTTCGCAGGAAATGAGAATCCGAATACTTGGTTCAGTATGTTTAAACTGAGTTCGAGAGGCGTAAGCCAGGTCAGGCACGCCCCGACCATTCAGATAACGGGAACCGACAAAAATGGATTCTGGAAAATATATCTTGCCAGAGAAACAGCACGTGATATGAAAATATTTTATTCGAGAGATCTTACACCCAGCCTCTTTTCCATTGGCGTTTATGTCAACGACAAGAACCATCTTCTGATGCCGGATATTATCATAAACCAGGATGAATCCGAAAAAAAGATCGACATACAGCTTGAAAACACAAGCGATCCCCGACCGTGAGATATGACGGTATGGGCTTGCTGCTTTCAGAAGCAAGCTGCACAGCACGAGAAAGCCCATACTACTGCTTTAGAATGGTGTGCACAGCATACACGCAACACCCTTTTTAAAAAAATAAAAAATTCTGAAAAAATTTTTATTTCAGTTAATACAAGGACTTAGCGATTTTCGAAAAGGCAAAAATGTCAAGGAAATCAATCATACACGCAACACCTTACACTATTAATTATAGAGGGGCATTGTTTTTTGCCCCTCCGTTTGAAAAGTCAATATTATTTGACAGGATTATCAGGATACATCTTTATCTTTGTTAATCCTGTTTTCCTGTCCAAAAAAGAAAGGAGTACTGTTATGAGTACTGAAGCGCAAATCAAAGCCAATCGCGAAAATGCAAAGAAATCTACCGGGCCTCGTACCGCTCAGGGAAAGGAGGTTGTTTCGCAGAATGCTCTTAAACACGGGCTCTGTGCGAAAAAGAATGTGATTAAGAGCGAAAGCCAGGAAGAATTCAACATGTTTCGCGATGTGATGATGGAGGATCTGGCTCCTTCTGGAGGGATGGAATTAATGCTGGCTCAGAGGATTGTGGCTCTTTCGTGGCGGCTGAGGCGCGCCGAGCATTTTCAGAATGTGCTCGTAGATGCGCTTATAGATTTCAGTATGCAGGATTGCCGCAGCCGGGTAGACAATGCGCAGGAGGAAGCGAGGGCAGGTAATTTCGACTTGATTACGGGATATGCTCTAAAGAGGGATTTTGCGGATGCCGGGTCACTTGACCTGCTCTTATCGTACGAGCGCAGGATTGAGAGCAGTCTTTACAGGGCAACTGCGGAATTTCGCAAAACACAAAAGATGAGAAAAGCGAAACAAACCCAATACGGACAGGAATACAGAACACACAATACAGGAGGCAGAATGAGTCCGGTTTCGTCTGAGGACTACTTGTCAGGGCGAAATCAGATGGAGCCTGACGCCGTGATAAACAAAGCCAATTTAGACGAGGATGCTGAACACAGAATGCAGAAGACGGCAGAAACGAAGAGTGGGGATGAGTTTGCAGAACAAAGCCAAATTACGTCAATAAGACATGATGAAGAAAGCGTGATAAATCCGGCTTCGCTTTCAGCTATGCCATGATAAACAAAGCCAATTTTCGACGCGTGAGCGAGAATATGGACGGTCAATCTAATCCTGTTCTTTTTTCATTGCGGCTCTTAGAAGTATTGCGGCTTTTTCGTTTTGAGGCTCGATTTCCAATGCCTGAAGGTATTGTTTTATCGCGTCGCTGGTCTTGTTTTGTCTTTCGAGAACGATGCCGAGATTGCACCACATTTCCGCGTCTTTCGGAGTGGCTTTGAGAACGAATTGGAATTCTTTTATAGCTTCGTCGTTTTTCTGCAGGCCGGCCAGCGCTAGTCCGAATCGGCCGTGATAGATTATATTGTCCGGCTCGAGCGCGAGCGCCTTTCTGTAAAGCTCGACGGCTTCGCTGTATTTGCCTTTTCCGGAGAGTTCGAAACCAAGATTGCTCAACGCGTCTGCATTGGACGGATCGAGGCGGATGGCTTCGTAGTATTCGCTGATTGCTTCGTCGGTCCTGTTCAGTTTCGATAAGGCCACAGCGAGATTATAATGCGCATCGGAAGAGTTCGGCTTGAGAGACAGTGACTTCTTGTAATGCTCGATTGCCTGCTCGGTTTTACCTAATTTGTTTAACGCGTTTGCGAGGTTATTATGAGCTTCCGCGGAGTTCGGTTTGATCTCTATGGATTTTTCAAGGTGCTCTATCGCCTGTTCGGCTTTGCCCTGCTCAGCGAGGAAGGCTGCATAGTTATTTTCCATGACGTAGTTGTCACTTGTCACGTCGAGAGTGTGTTTGAAGAGAGTCTCACTGTCCTGCCAGTACTCGAGCTGAACTGCGGCTTTCATGGATAAGGCTATGAGTACTAAAGCAGATGATGTAACGAGAACTTTTTTGCTATATTTCCACGAGGCAAGTATGTCACTTACTCCCCATGCGACGATGATCAACAGGCCTGTCATCGGAATGTATGTATACCTGTCGGCCATAGCCTGCACGCCGACCTGTATAATACCGATAACAGGGACAAGTGTCCCTATGTACCAGAACCATCCTGTGACAAGGTATTTCCGCCGGCGCGAGAGTGCTATTACAGCAATCGTTATCGAAACGAGGAGCAATGCGCAAATTACAATTCTGCTCAGAGGCAAACTGCTTCCCGGATGAGGATAGAGCACAGCAAGCTTGTTCGGCCAGAAGGTTTTATAGATATAGGCCATGTAAGAAACTATAGCATTCCCGATGCGGCTTCTAATGCCTATGACGTCGACAGACTGAACTGCTCCGGTACGACTCTGCACAATAAATGTCACGATACTCGATAAAACCGCCAGAACGAAGAAGGGAATTTTTTCGAGGACAAGATTAGAAAGTGGTTTTCGGATTATAGTTGCCTGATGCATATTTTCGCTTCGCGGCGCTGCGCGCAAATTCATCCTTTCAAGCGGCCAATAGTCAAGCAATAGCAGGACGAAAGGCAATGTCACCAGCATGGGCTTTGCCATAAGACCGATTGCAAAAAGCGAAAGTGTCACTATGTACCTCAAGATGCCCGGCTTCTCGGCATACAGCGCGTAAGCGAGCATGGTAAGCATCCAGAAAAAGGTGCTCAGCACGTCCTTGCGTTCCGCGATCCAGGCAACAGATTCCACATGGAGAGGATGTAATCCAAAAACAGCGGCAACGAAGGCGCTTGCCCAAAACATTTTTGTCATGCGCGCCAGGACGAGGAAAAGTAAGAGGGTATTTACGATATGAAAGAGCAGGTTCACAGTGTGCTGCTCGCCTGCGTGGAGGCCGAATACCTGGCAATCCAGCATGTGCGAGAGCCATGTCACCGGGTGCCAGTTACTTGCGTAGCCGGTAGTGAAAGCCCATCGAACGCTCTGCGGAGTTATACCCGACGTGACGTTGCGATTGCTCGTGACATATTTATTGTCGTCGAACCTGACAAAATCGTAATTGCGTACAGGCCAGTATACTATCAGCACAGCGACAGCCAGAAACAGACAGACATACAAGAAGCGATATTTTTGGTGTTCTGCTTCCATCTCGTCTACAGCGAGTCTCTTCTGTCACTGAATGTAACGCTGCCAATCATACTAAAAACTGAACTTCTTTCCCGTGAGCTGCTCATAAGCCTGTATGTATTTATCGCTTGTCTTCGCGACTATGTCGGGAGGCAGCTCGACGCCGGAACCCGATTTGTCGAAGTGTATGCTCTCAAGATAATTTCGTACAAACTGCTTGTCGTAGCTTTCCTGGTCGCGGCCCGGTTCGTATTTATCCGCAGGCCAGAAACGCGACGAGTCGGGCGTCAAAACTTCATCGACCAGGATTATCCTGTCGTCGTAAATCGCCCACTCGAATTTAGTATCTGCCAGAATTATTCCCCTGCTCTCGGCGTAGCGGCTCGCAGTCTCGAAAACCTCCATGCTCTTGTCGCGAATATATTCAGCGGCTTCGATGCCGATTATTTCGACGCATCTCTCGAAGCTGATATTCTCGTCGTGAGTTCCGCGCTCGGCCTTCGTTGCGGGAGTAAAAATCAATTCGGGAAGTTTCTGGCATTGTTTCAGTCCGGATGGAAGCTTCTGGCCGCATACGGTCTGGCTCTGCTGATATTCTTTCCATCCCGAGCCGGCCAGGTATCCACGGATGACACATTCTATCGGAAGCACGTTTCCCTTTTTCACAAGCATGCTGCGGCCTTTCAACTGCTCTCGATAATTGGGGAAAGGCTCCGGGAAATCCGACACGTCATCAGTAATAAGATGGTTCTCGATGCTCGAGAGCATATCGAACCAGAACTTCGAAATCTGCGTGAGGACGACTCCCTTGTATGGTATTCCGTTGGCCATGACTACGTCGAAAGCGCTGAGCCTGTCGGTCGCCACGATGAGGCGCTTATCGCCCAAATCGTATATGTCGCGCACCTTGCCGCGGCTCGGCTCAAGACCTTCGATATTCGTTTCCAGAACAGTTTTATCCATCATTTCTTCCTTCATTTGTTTCATCCTTCGAGTTTTATTGACGTTCGGACATCATTGCTTCCAATGCAATTGAT